>CAYGJW010000215.1:0-1550 GCA_964350415.1 uncultured Alphaproteobacteria bacterium | reverse complement strand
GGGGCTGACACCTAACATTTAAGAAGTTAGGATGTCGAGATGTACGTAAAGCATTGTAAATTAACGAAAAATAAGCAACTGGATCTGATAAAATATTTTGTTGCAGGTTCAACGGCCAGAACAGCGGCAGAATTGACCGGCATTCACCGGAACACAGCCATTAGATTTTTCCATAAATTGCGAGAAAAGATTGCCCTCAAACAGCAAAATCGTAGCGAGCAATTTTGTGGGAATATTGAATTAGACGAAAGCTATTTTGGCGGCACACGTAAAGGCAAACGTGGTCGAGGGGCCGCTGGCAAAGTCGCTGTGTTTGGTCTCCTCAAACGAGGAGGAAAAGTCTACACTTAAGAATTCTTGATGCTAAGTCAGATACGTTAATGCCTATTATCCGCCAAAAAGTAGAGCCTGATAGCATTGTTTATACAGATTGCTGGAAGGCCTATAATGCTCTAGACGTTTCTGAATTTAAGCATTATCGGATCAATCACAGTAAATTGTTTGCTCAAAAACAGAACCATATTAATGGCATTGAGAACTTCTGGAATCAGGCAAAAAGACACATGAGAAAGTTTAATGGCATCCCAAGACAGCACTTTAATTTGTTCTTGAAGGAATGCGAGTGGAGGTTTAATATAGGATCTCCAAAACACCTGATAGCAGACCTCAAAAAACTGCTCAAAGAATCTTATTAGGTGTCAGCCCCTAATTTTATTGTTTTTGTGTCTGATTGGGTGTTTTGAGCAGGGCGTTTTTGCAGATGAAATCCTGGATGAAATAACAAATGGGTGGAGTAATTCTGATAAAATTATCTTCTATGCTCGTTATGTTGAAAACCCAAAGGCCTGTCCTGAGCAGATTAAAGATAGGGGCTGTACCAGCTAACTAGTTTAAATTCTTTCTAACCCATTGCTTTAATTGAGTTAATTAGACTCGTGGGTCACTATTGTTAAACCGCCACTCACATTCCTTCAAAAATAGACCAAAATGGGCCTTAGGAACACCGTTAAATTTCCGCATAGGGCGCTTTGCCTGGTTCCAGAAGTTCTCAATACCATTGATATTATTCTTCTTATTCGCAAACAGCTTCGAATGGTTAATTCTATAATCTTAAACTCTGAAACATCCAGCACATTATAGCCTCTCCAGCAATCAGAATAGACGATGCTGTCAGGAATAATTTTCTTTTCAATGATCGAGATTAACGTCTTTGAGGAAACATCTAGATGTAAGCGTCAGGAATAATCTTTGTATAGACTTTGCCGCCTCTCTTAAGCAAGCCAAACACTGGGATTTTACCTACTGCTCCTCGGCCGCTCTTGCCCTTGCGTATGCCGCCAAAATAGGACTCGTCAACTTCAATCTCTCCACCAAAAACTTCTCCCACCTCTGCTTCTATTTGGTAAGTAATAAGCTTGTGAGGTCGATGGAAATAATAAGCAGAACTTTTTGGATTAACACCAACCAATGAGGCTGCGCATCTGGCCGTGCTTCCTGATATAAAATGCTCTATTAAACGTTCCTGCTTGAACCAACTTAAACGACTCTTT
>CAYGJW010000214.1:1312-1596 GCA_964350415.1 uncultured Alphaproteobacteria bacterium | reverse complement strand
TTTCTTGGACGCGCTGTTCCATGAAAGCAACAGCTTCAGAGTAAGGAACAGGACCGGAAGAGGCAATCCATTCAAGTGATGTTGATTCCGTGTGCATGACAGCCCTTGTTCTGTTTGTTCTTGTAGATGCTACAGAGTCTAGCCAAAAAATGCCTTCTGTTAAAGCTTATAGCCAAGCTGTTTAGCTATAAGGAATAAAAAGCCTTTTCTAAGCTTGCTTGAATTGCTCGTATCTGGTAGATGTTTTGTCAATTCAAACTATGAAGCTGCAACAAAACCTCCGG
>CAYGJW010000214.1:0-1302 GCA_964350415.1 uncultured Alphaproteobacteria bacterium | reverse complement strand
AATTGGTAGACGCGCAGCGTTGAGGTCGCTGTGGGATTTATACTCCCGTGGAAGTTCGAGTCTTCTCGACCGCACCATCTAAATATATCTTTCGTTATTTACAGGGTGTGTTCAATCTGCGTTTCGCTTTTCTGCGCGTTCTATGCTAGGATTAGGTGAAATCTAAGGTCCTTGTTGCAGCAGTTCTGCTGTGACTCTTTTTTATGGGGTGGGAATAGCTGATGACAGATCAATTTAAAGAAGATGCATTAGAGTATCATCGTTCTCCGACACCAGGAAAAATTGCGATTGCACCAACAAAGCCGCTTGCCAACCAAAGGGATTTGGGATTGGCTTATTCCCCTGGTGTTGGTTATGCCTGTACGGCCATTGTGGATGATCCAAAAGAGGCTTCAAATCTGACAGCGCGTGCAAATCTTGTCGGCGTGATCACAAATGGTACGGCTGTGCTTGGGCTGGGTGCTATTGGGCCATTGGCCTCAAAGCCTGTGATGGAGGGGAAGGCTGTTCTCTTTAAGAAATTTGCAGGGATTGATGTTTTTGATATTGAAGTTGATGAGTTAGATCCTGATCGTTTTGTTGATATTGTCGCCAGTTTAGAGCCAACCTTCGGCGGTATTAATTTAGAAGACATCAAGGCTCCTGAGTGTTTTGAGATTGAGAAAAAATTACGGGAGCGGATGAAGATCCCTGTCTTTCACGATGATCAGCACGGTACTGCAATTATTGTTTCAGCTGCTGTTATTAATGGATTGCGTCTTGTTGGTAAAAAAATTGAAGATGTAAAAATTGTTGTGTCAGGGGCAGGTGCTGCAGCACTCGCATGTCTTGATTTGCTCGTTGCAATGGGTTTGCAGAAACAAAATATCTATCTGAGTGATATCGAAGGTGTTGTGTACAAAGGCCGTGAAAAGTTGATGGATGTTTATAAGGGCATTTATGCACAAGACACAAAAGCACGAATCCTTGCTGACATTATTGAGGGCGCGGATATTTTCCTGGGGCTTTCTGCGCCGAAAATTCTGACCCAGGATATGGTTAAAGCGATGGCTGACAAGCCGTTGATTTTTGCCCTAGCGAATCCTGTACCAGAAATTTTACCTGAAGATGTTAAGGCTGTGCGCTCCGATGCCATTATTGCGACAGGGCGGACGGATTACCCGAATCAGGTTAATAACGTGCTTTGTTTTCCTTTTATCTTTCGGGGTGCTTTGGATGTCGGTGCGACAGGCATTAATCAAGAAATGAAAATTGCTTGTGTGAAAGCCTTGGCAGATTTAAC
Organism: uncultured Alphaproteobacteria bacterium; assembly: GCA_964350415.1. Classification (GTDB taxonomy): domain Bacteria; phylum Pseudomonadota; class Alphaproteobacteria; order CAYGJW01; family CAYGJW01; genus CAYGJW01. The sequence goes on along the minus strand of CAYGJW010000214.1, from coordinate 20 downwards.
CATGGCGGAATCTTCCGATG
>CAYGJW010000213.1:0-1614 GCA_964350415.1 uncultured Alphaproteobacteria bacterium | reverse complement strand
GCTACAAGAGCTTGAAGCTGATATTCATAAGGAAGCAGGGAAAGAATTTAATATTGCCTCACCTAAGCAACTTGGTGAAGTTTTATTCGAAGACCTTAAACTACCAATCAACTCTAAGAAAACAAAATCAGGTAGCTACAGCACAGGGCAAGAAATCCTAGAACAGCTTGTTGTTGAAGGTCACCATCTACCTGAGAAAATCCTGGAATGGCGCCAAATTTCCAAACTCAAAAGTACTTACACGGATGCACTTCCCACGTCAATGAATCCACAAACCGGCCGCATCCATACGACCTTTGCAACCACCGTTGCCTCCACGGGACGCCTTAGTTCTGTAAATCCCAACCTACAAAATATTCCAGTTCGTACGCCTGAGGGCCGGCATATTCGCTCAGCTTTTATTGCAGATCAGGGCAATGTCTTACTATCTGCAGATTACTCGCAAATTGAGCTGCGTTTACTTGCGCACATCGCACAGATTGATACGCTAAAAACTGCATTTTCTGAAGGTACGGATATCCATAGCCTAACCGCATCGCAAATGTTTGGGATTCCGCTTGAAGAAGTCAGCTCTGATACAAGACGTAAAGCCAAGGCCATTAACTTTGGCATCATATACGGCATTAGCGCCTTTGGGCTGGCTAAGCAAGTAGGCTGCGCCCGTCACGAAGCCCGCGATTATATGCAGACCTATTTTGAGAAATATCCGGGCATCAAGCGCTACATGGATGCAACGATTGCTTTTGCTCGTAAAAATGGTTTTGTTGAAACGCTTTATAACCGGCGTATTCATTTGCCGCAGATTAATAACAAAAACCCAAGCCTGAAAGCATTTTCTGAGCGTGCCGCGATCAATGCACCGCTGCAAGGATCACAAGCTGATATCATTAAAAAAGCCATGGTCCAGCTGGCTGGCATCCTACCCCATAAGCACCCCAAGGCCCGTATGCTGCTGCAGGTTCATGATGAACTTCTGTTTGAAGTACCGGAATCGCAAGCACCTGCACTTGCACAAACGGTCCAGTCGGTTATGGGAAATACTATCCACCTGTCTTTACCGCTCACTGTCGATGTTAAAGCGGGCCTAAATTGGGAAACGATGACCCCGCTGATATCAGAATAGACACACAGTGCGAGGAAACTGCCCTACAGCAAAGCCATTTGTTTCTAAATCTTCTGTATCCCTTATGTCACGCCGAAGCTTCATTCCATTAATATCTAGGTAACCAAGAGGGAGTTTTTTAGATGCTTTACTCATTTGCACAGGACCTGTGTATACGACTAATCCAAGATGATTAAGCAATTGCAATTCACCCACAACATCTGGATTAATTCTCCAGCAAGTTACTTCTGAAAAATCAACGTCTTCATATTTTTTACGTTTCTTCCTTCTTGGTTTTCTCTTGAAAGAACATATGGCAATATTATCATTAGCTCCTATGGCAAAACCATTCTTTTCCAAATCTGCTATATCTCTTGAATCGCGTCTGAGTTTCTTTCCATTAATCTCCAGATACCCATTCAGAAGCTTCTTCGGCGCCATACTCATTTGCACAAGACCTGTCTATACGACCAGTCCAAACTGAATAAGCAATTGCAAAACACCAATAACAT
>CAYGJW010000212.1:0-1617 GCA_964350415.1 uncultured Alphaproteobacteria bacterium | reverse complement strand
TTTTATCAGGCGTTTAATGTGAGTACCAATGCAAACACTGACATTATGCACGACTTGTCGTACTTTGATCGGGTTCTTTCTGGGCATATGTTCTTCCAAGACCCCAAATCAATTGATCAGTACCCCCATGTTGTCCACGCTGGATTACATACTAAGGATAAAGAAGAATTGCTGAGTTTCTTGTATCAGTACTTTAAGCCATCGCTTTTTGTGGATTACTTCCATGAACAATTTAACGGTTTTATTAAAAATGGTACAAAATGGACTTTAAGCTACCGTTTTCTGAATTCACAGATTATATCGGCATAAATCAATTGATATGGATGAAGCGCACATGTACAGCGTATCAAAGTCCACGATTGCTGATATGCTCGTTAAGGTTGGCATTCTGGTGGAAACTGCTGAATGATAAACTTCATAGATAAAAGCAGTCTCCTTTGTTACGGATTAAAGGAAGACTGCTTTTATAGACTTTGTGCATTAAGCGCTAAGTTCTTCCCGGGACATGTACTCGTCAAGTTATTTTTCTAAAAAGATAGCATATCTATATAATAAAGTTGTTTTTTGTTATAATATTATTATTTTGTTGCTTTTTTGCTATGATTTTAGTGTTTTTTATTTGATTTAATTTCTTTGTTGTGTAATATTGACTTTCATTAAATGTAGATTTCGATAAAAGGATATTTTTATGAATAATCTTGTTGTATTAAAGCGCACAATTATGTCGGCATGTTGCCTAGCTGTTTTATTAAGCTGCACGGATGTTAAGGCTAATGGAGGTAAGGGCAAGGCTGAGCGAATAGATGAAGATCATCAAACTCAGCAGCATAACCTTTCTGCCAATAAGAGCACAGATGGAAAAAGATCGAGAGATGAAGATCCGCAGTCCGACGACCATCCTGCCAAAAGGTCTCGTCTTGAGGGGCCTTGTAAGGGCACAGATGTAAAGCCTATGGATGTTGAAACGTCAAGCCCAGACAATGCTGTGGAAATGGCCCCTCTTGATGAGCCTAAAAGTATGAGTGCGATCCCAAATCTGCCAGTTCTTTCCTGCAAAGCATTTAAAGACTTAGCGGACAAAGCCTATTCAGGCGATCTTGACGCACAAAAAGAGATTGTTCTAAGAGTCTATTGGTTTAAGTGTCCGGATAATTGGAAAGAATTTGTTCTTTGGGACAAGTGGAAGGTTTTAGAGAAAAAAGATGGATCTCATTTGATCCTGTATTTTCTTATGCAAGTTTACGCGAGTGATGACATGGATGGTCGTTACAAAAATGCTCTAACTGCCTTGAAAGAAAGAGCTGAATCAGGAAATCCTTTTGCACAACATCTCATGGGGTATGCGTACTATAATGGCCGAGGCGTTACACAGAATCATACAGAAGCGGCTAAGTGGCTTACAAAAGCTGCAAACCAAGGGCATGCACGGGCGCAATGTAACTTAGGTGTATGCTATCAAAGAGGTCTAGGTGTTGAACAAAATAACGCAGAAGCTGTTAAGTGGTATAGACAGGCTGCTGAGCAAGGGTATCCAGCGGCGCAATACAACTTAGGAAATATGTATCAACAAGGCCTAGGCGTTGCGCAGGATCATGCAGAAGCTGTTAAATGGTACAA
>CAYGJW010000211.1:0-1635 GCA_964350415.1 uncultured Alphaproteobacteria bacterium | reverse complement strand
CCCTTAAGCCAGCGAGCAAGCTTACCTTCGGTCATGGTTGGCGACAGTGCAGGCATCAAAATTTCAATCGGCATTCTATCCTCTTGTTTCTGAATAAGGCCTTACAGAACATAAGGCCTGGATTGATCAAAAAAACGGTTTTACTTGTAACAAACTTCTTTAACGGCTTCAACGATATGCTCTTCCTGAGGCAATGCAAGGCGCTCGAGGTTTTCAGCATAAGGAAGCGGCACATCGACACCCGCAACGCGTTTTAATGGCGCATCAAGCCAATCAAAAGCGCTCTCCATAATTTGTGCAGCGATTTCAGATCCCATACCCGCAAAAGGCCAGCCTTCTTCAACGGAAACAATGCGATTGGTCTTTTTCACAGACTCAACAATTGTTTCAGTATCAAGGGGTCTTAGGGTTCTAAGATCAATCACCTCAGCGCTAATGCCTTGTTCAGCCAAAGTTTCAGCAGCTTTTAAAGCTTTTCCAACCATCAGGGCAAACGTTACGATGGTCACGTCAGTGCCTTCGCGGCATACTTTTGCCTTACCGATCGGAACCAAATGATTTGGATCCTCAGGAACGTCAAAGACTTCCCCATAAAGCAATTCATTTTCTAGGAATACAACTGGATTTGGGTCGCGAATCGCTGATTTCAGCAATCCTTTTGCATCCGCTGCAGAATAAGGCGCAACAACTTTCAATCCCGGGCAATGGGCATACCAGCTTCCATAACACTGGGAATGCTGGGCACCAACCCTGGAAGCAACGCCATTTGGACCACGGAAAACAATCGGACAACCCATCTGGCCACCAGACATATACAACGTCTTAGCCGCAGAGTTAATAATATGATCAATGGCCTGCATGGCAAAGTTGAAAGTCATGAATTCAACAACTGGCTTCAGCCCCATGAAGGCGGCACCCACACCAAGCCCTGCAAAACCATATTCTGTAATTGGGGTGTCAACAACGCGGCGGTCACCGAATTCTTCTAGTAGCCCGCGGCTAACCTTATAAGCCCCTTGATATTCAGCGACTTCTTCACCCATAAGGAAGACATTTTCATCCCGGCGCATTTCTTCTGCCATTGCATCGCGCAAGGCGTCTCTTACAGTTGTTTGTACCATAGCCCCATCATACTGTTTCTCTTCCATAACAACAACTTCCGGTTTCTTTGGTGCAATGACCTGCACAGACTGTTCTTCGTCCGCTGTCTGTGTTTGCACATCAGAAACAATAGATCCTTCTGCACCCAGCACAGCAATCGGTGTATTGACAGCAACATTTTCTGTGCCACCAGCAATAAGAATTTTCAGCAGTTTTCCTTCGTCAACAGCTTCAACTTCCATGGTCGCTTTATCTGTTTCAATCTCAGCAACAACGTCGCCAGCTTCAACAGCATCGCCTTCTTCTTTCAACCAACGCGCAAGCTTGCCTTCGATCATCGTCGGTGACAGCGCGGGCATAAGTAATTCAGTCGTCATTTTAATTCCTTATCCTTAGTTCGCTGACGCTTCAACCAAAACATCTGTATACAGCTCAGATGGATCAGGCAAAGGGCTTGTTTTCGCAAATTCAACAGCATCTAAGACCGTTGCTTTAACTTCTTTTTCAATCTTTTTCAAATCTTCATCTTTAACC
>CAYGJW010000210.1:0-1698 GCA_964350415.1 uncultured Alphaproteobacteria bacterium | reverse complement strand
CTATTTTCGGGGCACAGGCGTTAAGAGAGACGCTGCAGAAGCTCTTGAATGGTTTGGAAAAGCAGCAGAGCAAGGCCATGGGCGTGCGCAATATGCATTAGGTTGTTACTATCAGACTGGTACAGGCGTTGAGAAGGACGTTGCAGAAGCTACTAAATGGTTTAAAGAAGTTGTAAAGCAAGAGGGTAAATATGTTGAAGCTATCATGGTTACGGTTCTTCAGGATGTTATTGATTATCATGAAAAGCCAACGGCAGTTCATCAAGATCTTTTAGACAAGCTCTATAGATCGGGAAAGGATTATTGCTTTGGTAGAAGCTGTGAAAAAAATATCCTGCAAGCTTTTTGTTATTTTGAAGTATCAGGAGATCTAGGGCATGCTAAATCACAGTATCAACTTGCTGCTTTATATCACAGGGGTGAGGGAGAACTTGCTCAGGATTATGAAAAAGCGGCTAAGTGGTATAAAGCGGCTGCCAGTCAAAATCATATGCTTGCATGTTATTATCTTGGCAAGCTTTATGACCAAGGAAAGGGTGTTGATTTAGATGAAGAAAAAGCTGCTTCACTTTACAACAAAGTCATAGAGTTAGGAAATCAGTCTGATTCTCTTACTAAAGATGAAAAAGATGTGTATGAGAAGGCTCAGACAATTATGAGCAATCGTTGTGCTGCATAAGACAGCGAAGAACGGTTAAGCGCGACAAATAAAAAAAGGCATCTTAGTTTCTAAGGTGCCTTTTTTATTACGGCAACGATAGTGATCTGTGTACTAAAAAAACTTGCATCTGGTTATCTGATGTGCGAGGCATAGCGGCGTATTTATAGACTGTTATAAAATAGGAGTTCCTGCTGATGTTAAATTTCAAAATGTTCAAGAAAATTGTTTTGTCTGTTGTTTCTGTTCTTATGTTGCTTGATGTGGCTAATGTGCAGGCCGTTGTGACACCTGAAGATCAGTATAAGGCGGGTCTTGATTCTTTTTTTGGGGTAGATGGGAAAGAACAAAGTAATCTAGTTGCATATCGCTGGATAAAAGTATCTGCAGAAGCAGGATTCTTACCTGCAGAGTATTTACTTGGAAGATTTTATTTTGAAGGAATTGGCACGGATCAAGACCAAGAGGAAGCCTTAAGGTGGTTTAAGAAAGCAGCAGAAAAAAACCTTATTTATGGCCAATACTTTACAGGGCTTTGTTATTTCCATGGACTGGGTATTGATAAAGATCAAGAGGAAGCAAATAAGTGGCTGGCAACAACAATTGATCATGGGTTTCAGTTTGCATGTAGGAATGGTGCCGTTGATTTTGCATCCTGTTTTATTGATTTAGATTATGCAAGTGCTGCGATCCAAGGTGCCTCAGTTGAGTATTTTATAGGGCTTTGTTTGTTGCTTGGGATTGACGGTGACCAAAATGATCAGCAATCAATGACACAGTTACTCCGTTCAGCAAGTAGAGGTCATCAGGCTGCTGAGGGTTTGCTCCGCGATATTCATGAAGGCTTTAGAAAAATGGAGGTTGATAAAACTGCAGTAGAAAAAGCTGAAGCTGAGAAATATAGGGAAGAAGTAAAAAAAGTGAGAGCGGATGTTAAGGCAAAAGCTCGAGAAAAGGCCAAAATGAGAGGGCAGGATCAGGTTGCTATAGAAGATGGGTTCGAGCTTGTTGTCTCAAAAAGTGCAAAAAAGAAGGCGGCG
>CAYGJW010000209.1:0-1701 GCA_964350415.1 uncultured Alphaproteobacteria bacterium | reverse complement strand
AATGCTTCTGAGTATTTGCGAGATCTCTTAGTCGACTTTGTCGTTTGTTGTGTAGTGCGGGTTCTTCTTTGGAACAGAGGTTCATCATCGCTGTCACTCTCACTATCCGATACTGGGATTAGGTGGAGGTTTGAATGGACTGCATTGTTGATGCAAATGTTTTGTATGCTTGTTGTGCTAGGGGGTAATGGAGGTGTTGTTGTAGCAATTCCTTGCTGATCTCGGATTTCCATTTTTTTTGGATCTAGAGGATTTGCAATTGCAGCAGTAATTGTTAGCAAGCCAATAAAAAAGGCTCGTCTTATTAAAAAGGTCATAATTAGTCTCCTTAATGATGTTGTTGATATGTATGCATTATTGACCATTGGAGCATAAATGTCAATAGTATTTGTATAAATATAAAGCTTAAGAGTCCATTGGTGCAAAAGTATTTTATAATGTGATTTCTTCATATACTTTATGTTGTTCTTTTTCTTGCAGTATTTGTATAGTCATTAATAGTAGGTGGTGGCAACAACATGCAAAAGCAAAACATGGAAAAACTTGCAAAGCAAATTAGAACAAGTGATCAAGCTGTTTTTTTTGAAGTGATAAGCTCTGTGCCTGGTACAGATAAAATTGAGTTTAAGTCTGAAAATTTTGTACGGAGCTGGACTTTTCGTGCTCCAGTACAAGAGTATATAGAAGAGTCTAAATAATAATGATGGCATTGGGTTTGAGTCATCGCTGAATCGGCTATAAAAGTAGATTTATGTGTGCATGTAAAAAAAAGCCCCAGGCAATATGTTACCTGAGGCTTATGGAAGAGGTTATGAATTATTTAAATCAATCCATTGGCAGGGGATAACCGTCGTCATCGTCACTTTCGTCCATGTCAGAACCAGTACCACCAGGAAGGCCGTTTTCATCGGAATCGTCGTCAGATTCAGGTATAAGGTGAAGGTTTGACTCTAGCCGTGTAGGCGCTTGTCTAGGGAATCCAATTGCATCATCGTCCGATTCATCTTCATCCAGCATTTCTTCTTCATCTGATTCACCTTCATCATCTGATTTAGGTATAAGGTGAAGGTTTGACTCTAGTCGTGGAGTTGTCGCTTTTTGGAACTTCATCTCATCTTCGTCATAAGAGTCGTCGCCTGAATCTTCATCATCGGAATCACTGTCATGGGAATGATTTTCATCTCTCATTATATGAGATGTCTGGTTTGGTGCAAAACCATTTTCTTCAAGGTTTTTTGTGTCTTCTGGATCGCGTGGGAGGCTTTTATTTACAACTAGTTTACCTCTTACGAGGTGCCTTGGCCCTTTAGTCGTTCGTACAGGTTGGGTATAGATAACATTCTTGTGCTTATCTAAAATCTCCAAGTATCCTGGTTTATTTGGGGCAATTCTCCAGCACTTTCCTGTTTTAAGATTGATACCATCATACTTAGATGCTTTCCTGCCTGGGGGCGTGAGGCAAAAGCCATTATCGGTAAGACTCAATTTATCATTTGGGTGGCGTGAGATATACAGATTTTGGTTTTTCTTACTATCATATATTGCTATTTGGTTATTGGTAACGAGCCTTTTACCTTTGTTTGTTTGGGTAGGGCCTGAATGCAGAACCGTGCCATTTTGATCTAAAAGATCGAAGTGTTCTGGCTTGTTAGGGGAAACTCTCCAGCTTTTTACTTTTGTAAAATCAATATTGCGATAGAA
>CAYGJW010000208.1:0-1715 GCA_964350415.1 uncultured Alphaproteobacteria bacterium | reverse complement strand
GCTGTGGACTTTGCCAGGCGTGCTTCCGTGTAACGCATTGCCGCTGGTGGATCACCATCCATGGAGCCGAAGTTACCTTGGCCATCAACCAAAGGTAGCCCCATAGAAAAGTCCTGGGCCATCCGCACCATTGAATCATAAATCGCCTGATCACCATGCGGGTGATATTTACCCATAACGTCACCGACGATACGTGCAGACTTACGGTATGGACGATTGAAGTCGTATCCAGCCTCTTTCATACCAAAAAGAATACGGCGATGTACCGGCTTCAAACCATCTCGAACATCGGGAAGTGCCCGACCAACGATAACGCTCATCGCATAATCAAGGTAGGAGCGTTTCATCTCCTCTTCGATGGTTATCTGCTTAATTTCTGTCATATCGCCTTCGAACGCCATGGGTCACTCACTGAATTAAAAAAGTTGAAGAAATTACATTACTCAAACGAGATCGATCAAAATGGGATTTCATCATCCAATTCAAAAGACGCCGCATCTGGTGTTGCCTTAGCTGCAGGCTTACTGCTCGGTGCAGTGGAATAAGATGATACTTGCTCTTGCGAGTACTCGCTCGACGCACCTTCAGAACCACCACGGCTATCAAGCATGGTGAGCTCGCCACGGAAACGTTGTAATACAATCTCCGTTGTATAACGCTCTTGACCAGACTGATCTTGCCATTTACGCGTTTGTAATTGCCCTTCAACATAAAGCTTCGAGCCTTTATGCAAATAACGCTCAGCAACTGTGCCTAAGTTTTCATTAAAAATGACGACACGATGCCATTCTGTGCGGCTTTTACGCTCACCTGTTGTGCGATCTTTCCAGTTTTCAGACGTCGCAACAGCAAGTTGTACAACTTTCTGCCCATCCTGAGTTGAACGCACTTCGGGATCACGTCCCAAATTTCCTATTAAAATTACCTTGTTAACCGAACCGGCCATAGAACACCTCACATTAAAAAAATCACAGACACTTTAGCGCTTTCGTAAGCTTCAGACCAGCGTTTTTTCATAAGATAACAATAAGGGCAATACAGGCGATATTGACACTTTTGTTGACATACAGCAAAAAAGCATTCACATTATAAGGCCATTACGACTTCAGAGCATTAATAATCATGAAAAAAATAGTTTTATTTCTTAGCCTTCTCACACTCTCTTCTTCGGTATTTGCAAGTGGAAAAATCTCTGAAATACATCGCGTCCAAAACGATATAATCGTTGTTCGGGCAAACAGTACAAGTTACCGCACACAGATATCAAACATACAAATTGTAAAGATAACTGATCAAAAGATACAAACTGTTGAATCAAATGATGTTTTCAACGAAAATATTGAAATTCAACCCTACACCTTTATTATTATTCCAGACAATGACCTGAAAGATGCTTACGTTTTTTCTTCCGAAGCATTTTTCAATCTTTTTGAGCGCTGGAATACCAACAAGAGGCTATAATCTCCAATTTCTTACTATAAAGTGACCCGAACATCCCTCCACCCCATGCTGAGAACTGTTATCCTGAGAGCCCTGTAGTATTTTTGAATGAAGCGATGACCTTAAACTAGATAATCTCTCATTTTGCTCATGTCTACGCGTCGCTTTTCTTGCTTTCTTAATCGGCATAGGAATCGTTTCTGTCCCACTAAAGTCACCCCTCAGCTTCTTCTCGGGATTCGGCTGGCGGCGCTTAAAGTTTTTGAATCTTCCAA
>CAYGJW010000207.1:0-1768 GCA_964350415.1 uncultured Alphaproteobacteria bacterium | reverse complement strand
TGCTGAGGCAGGGAATGCGGCAGCGCAGCTCAATCTTGGATATGCCCTTTATACAGGAGATGATATAGAGCTTAGTCGGGAAGAAGCATTCAAGTGGTGTATGAAAGCGGCAGAGCAAGAATTTATTGCCGCTTATTATCTCGTGGGGCGTTTTTACGGGGAGGAAGAAAAATATCCCGAAGCATTAAACTGGTATAAGAAAGCCGCAGAGAATAATTGGTTTTTTGTGGCCTGTATGATGGTCGGAAATTTTTACGAGAAAAGCCAAGGCGTTGAACAAGATTATGAAGCTGCATTTTCATGGTATCTAAGGGCCTTGAGTGGCAAAGATGATTCTTCAAAGTCTAATGGGACGCTAAGTTTCTTAGAGAAGGTACTGGACCCTTTAAAGAAATCAGAAATTGAAGTGGGAAATTACGAACGCTTCATCTTAGATTTAGAAGAAAAGTATAACACTTATCTAGATAAGATTAACACGCTGCAAAATAATAATGATCTGTGTCACCGTTTTGCTATTTCTCAAGTTTATGATTTGCTGAAAAGCAGTTTTTATTTATTGGAAAAGGTGCAAAGACGCATTGGATCTATGCATGGTGTGCGCCCAGGATTTAGGGTGAACTGCGTTGATTTAGTATCCGAGCCCCGTATCAATCTTGTTGATATTAATTTAGTCATTGATTTTCAGGATGGCTATTTAACATTAGGGGAAAAAAATGTTCGGATTGTCCGGAAACTAAGAAAATTTTTCTCAAAGTCAGGAAAAGAATTTGAAGCAGCGGATAAGGATCTTAAACGGCTTGTAGAGCTTTACGAAACAGCTGCCGACAAACTGTTGGTTGAGCAAATTACGATGCAGGCTAAAGTGAAAATATATGATGATTCGAGAGAAGATGGAAAAGTATTTGCCGTTAATAAGTATATTTTGGATAAGTTGGAAGAGACACTTGAGATGCTTCGGAAAGTGCGCCATGACTTGAATCATTTGGAAGAACAAATGAATGGCCGTGTTGAATTGCGTAACTATGCTTTTTTAGAAGCATGTCCTTCGATTAAGGCAATGTTTAAGGATGCTGAGTTAAGTGATGCAGGGTTTGATTCAGATGAGTCAAGTGAATCTGAGGGCTTTAGCAGTGACGATTCAGAGTAAATTGAATGCAAAAAAAGGCGGCCTTAAGGCCGCCTTTTTTTATTGATCATGAATGGGGATTAACCGTTTAGGTTGCTTTCAACAAAGTCCCAGTTCACAAGTTCATCAAGGAACGTCTGTACGAAATCTGGACGACGGTTTTGATAATCAAGGTAGTAAGCGTGCTCCCAAACATCGCACGTAAGAAGTGCTTTTTGACCGTGCGCCATTGGAAGGTCCGCATTGGCAGTTTTGGTGATTTTTAGGGCGCCATTTTCTTCAACAAGCCAAGCCCAACCGCTGCCGAATTGAGTGATTGCAGCTTGTTTGAATTCAGCTTTAAAGGCGTCCATGCTGCCAAAAGCCGCGACGATTTTTCCCATAAGGTTTGCAGAAGGCTCACCGCCGCCATTTGGCTTCATGCAATGCCAGAAGAAAGTATGGTTCCAAACTTGTGCGCTGTTATTAAAGATGCCGCCCATTGAGGCATCTTTCGAGCTGATCATGATGATTTCTTCCAAGCTTTTGCCTTCAAGATCAGACCCTTCAACAAATTTATTAAGATTTGTCACATAGGTTTGATGATGCTTGCCATGGTGGAATCCAAGTGTTTCAGCCGAAATATGCGGTTGAAGTGCGTCT
>CAYGJW010000206.1:0-1776 GCA_964350415.1 uncultured Alphaproteobacteria bacterium | reverse complement strand
ACGTACGGCTCCTTTACTTGGCATCAAAAAGGAACCGGACATTGCGTCACCCATCCGCGAGGCAACTTACATAAAATGGAGAAAGTAGAGTGAATAACCTTGCTATACAAAGCATAGCTCGATACAACAGCCACTCCACTATAAAAGAGCATCCTAACAATTACGGCTTTCAGTATAAACAATGCGTCTGACTGACATCCTCAACACCCTAGATATTGATACGGCCAGCACCTTTGCTGGTGTTGATATCGCGCATGTCAGCTTTGATAGCAGGAAGACCCAGCCTGGGGATCTGTTTGTTGCAATCGATGGCGAGGCAAGTGATGGGCATCGTTTTATTAATCAGGCGATTGCCAATGGCGCTGTTGCCGTTTTGGGACAACAACCGCAGTCAGGTCTTAATCTACCCAGCGACATTCCATACATACAGCACCCGGACACGCGGGCGATACTTTCCCATTTGGCGCGGATATTCTATCCCGAACAACCTAACTTCGTTGCAGCCGTCACAGGTACAAGCGGTAAAAGCTCAACGGTCAAAATAACTGAGAACCTTTGGCGCGCCATGCAATTACCAGCAGCAAGTCTTGGAACATTTGGCCTAAGCGCTTCAAATATTGACGGCCTTGATGTTGGGTCGCTGACAACACCCGATCCTATTTCCCTGTATAAGTCTGTACATCAGCTTAAACAATCAGGCCACAACCTGCTCGCCCTGGAGGCTTCTAGCCACGGGCTTGAGCAATCGCGCCTTGATGCCCTGAATATCACAGCAGCCGCTTTTACGAATCTGTCGCAGGATCATCTTGATTATCATAAGGATATGGAAGATTACTTTCAGTCAAAACTAAAGCTGTTTGATTTACTTGAGCAAGGCGGCTGGGCGATCCTGAATACAGACTGCGGCCCCTATTCTTCGCGCCTAATTGAAGCATGCCAAGCCAACGGCCATAACATCCTTACTTATGGGCGTGAGGGCGACCTTAAGCTGCTTTCAACAGATGATGATTTTCGTACAAATACACTGCGGTTTTCCTACCTTGGGACAACCTACGCAACAACGCTTCCCCTTGCCGGACCCTATCAGCAATGGAATGCCCTGTGTGCACTGGCTTTTGTCATGACCTCTGGGCAGGAAATTCCTGACATTCTTCAGCATTTTCCAAGCCTGCCGCCTATTCAGGGGCGCATGCAACCCGTCATAGATGTGCAAGGTAAGCGCCCCCATGTCTTCATCGACTACGCCCATAAACCTGAGGCACTGCAGCAGACTCTGCTTGCCCTAAGGCCCAATGTATCGGGTAAGTTATGGGTGGTTTTTGGTTGCGGCGGCGACCGCGATCAAAGCAAGCGTGCGGTTATGGGAAGTATTGCCCAGCGGTATGCCGATGTAATCATTGTCACTGATGACAACCCGCGCACAGAGGACCCTGCAGCAATCCGCGCCATGGTGCTTAGCGAGTGTCCGGACGGTAAAGAGATTGGTGACAGGCGCGCGGCAATTGCCCATGCTTTGACCCACAGCGATCCGCAGAAAGATATTGTGCTTATTGCCGGAAAAGGTGATGAAACCTACCAAATTATTGGCACGACCAAGCATCCATTCGATGATTATGCCATTGCAGAAGCGTTTCTAAATGATAAGGGCTCTGAATAAATGACACTTCTTACCTCACAGCTTTTCTCCGATGTGTTTGGTTTACCCGCTGAACCTGCATGGCAAGCCACAGGAATCTCCATTGATTCACGCACAGTCAAACCCGGGGAGCTTTATGT
>CAYGJW010000205.1:0-1790 GCA_964350415.1 uncultured Alphaproteobacteria bacterium | reverse complement strand
AAAAGTAATGACGCGATTGGCTCTTGCCACGCTTTTCATGTTTGCTTTTGCTGTAACAGCAAATCAAGCAAATGCAGCCACGGATGCTCAAGTAAAAGGTGTCCATACAGTCACAATGCCGGCCACTAAGGTTACCTTTGAAGATGGTAGTACGCTTGTTAAGGCTAATCCGGAGAATATGCAACACACAACCCATGTTGGTCAACCAATGTCAGGAACAACAAAAGCAACTTTGTTTAGTTTTGGCGGAATACTTGACAGTGTTAAAGGCATTGCAGGTACAGCCCTTGCTGTTGGTGGCGGTTTAGCAAGCAGTTTTGGTGGAATGCTTATGGGACCTCCGAAACAACCAGCACAACCTGCTCAATAACATAGATATTAGAAGGAGAAGTATAATGACAAGATTTACACTAATGATGGCAGTAGTCGCCATGTTCTCGTACGGACCTTTGTTAGCAGGGGGCGTAGAAGTTGAAGAAGGTACGGCTAAGTTTACAGTTGTAGAGCATGCTGGTGGAACGCATATTCATCCACATGGATTTGTGGGAAAGAATGGTAAGATGATGAAGCATGATCATAAGAAAACTCTGTTTTCTTTTGGACCTTTCACTTTGTTCTCACTTGGTAGCCTTAAAGATAAGGTTAAAAAAGCAGGCCACAAAGTGCACGAAGTTGGAAGCAAAGTTGTGCACAGTGACGTGACTAAAGATCTTGCTAAGTCTGCAGGGCATAAAGCGATGGACAAGGTAGGGGAAGCGATTGCTTCTGGTGCAGCTAAAGAAGTGATCAAAGGCGCTGCTGGTGCAGCAATGGGTCTTATGATTAAATAATCTTATTTGCTATAAATGACAAATAAGAAGCTTTAAATTTGAGCGTCCCGAAAGGGGCGCTTTTTTTATGAATACTTCTTCTTGGGGCTGTGCCAGCTAACTCGTTTAGGTTCTTTATAACCCCTTGTTTTAATTGGGTTAATTGGACTCGTGGGTCACTGTTGTTAAACCTCCACTCACATTCCTTCAAAAATAGACCAAAATGAGCTTTGGGAACACCGTTAAATTTCCGCATATGACGCTTCGCTTGATTCCAGAAGTTCTCAATCCCATTGATGTGATTTTTCTTATTTGCAAACAGCTTCGAATGGTTAATTCTGTAATGCTTAAACTCTGAAACATCCAGCAGCCTCTCCAGCAATCAGAATAGACGATGCTATCTGGAACAACCTTCCTTTCAATGATCGGGATTAACGTCTTTGAGAAAACATCTAGATGTAAGCGTCAGGAATAATCATTGTATAGACTTTCCCGCCTCTCTTAAGCAAGCCAAAAACTGGGATTTTACCCGCTGCTCCTCGGCCGCGCTTGCCCTTGCGTGTGCCGCTAAAATAGGACTCGTCAACTTCAATCTCTCCACCAAAACCCTCTCCTGACTCTGCTTCTATCTGGTAAGCAATAAGCTTGTGAGGATGATGAAAATAGTAAGCAGAACTTTTTGGATTAACTCCAACCAATGAGGCTGCACATCTTGCCGTGTTTCCTGATATAAAATGCTCTATTAAACATTGCTGCTTCAACCAACTTAAACGACTCTTTCTCATAACCGCAAATATACCTCATTTTGCAGTTAGCTGGTACAGCCCCTAAATCATCACAATAATAAGGATTATTCATAAGGTGTTAAAATTAAATAAATGGCTATATTCTGCGGTTTTTTAAATTTTTTATGAGTAAATGGCTTCTATTTTTAAATATTTGTTTACAATCCCCATTGTTGCTGTGCTAGCATATATAGAG
>CAYGJW010000204.1:0-1800 GCA_964350415.1 uncultured Alphaproteobacteria bacterium | reverse complement strand
CAATATTACTTTATGAAAGCGCGTGAATACCCAGCCTTTCGTTGGACTCCAGAACATGATGCATTCCGTGATTCATATGAGCCGTTGGCAGAAAAATTTGAAGCTGCCTTAAAGCTTAAATTTGCTAGTATGCTTAAGGAATAAAGTATTTTTCTGAGTTTAGAATTCTGCTTGCTTTAATGAGAGCAGGGGCTTAAACGATGTCAAAATATTCTTGAAAACTCCTCATTAAGGATTTAGGCCACGCCTGAGGACGCAGGTTTTCACTGACGCATACAATACGAATATTTACCTGAACCAAAATTTTATCTTCATGGCAAATGGATTGCACCATTGTAATAGAGGTTCGTGTATGCCCGGCATAGCTTGTTTTAACGTTTAGCAATTGCTCAAGTTTTGCCGGGGCCCGATAGTCAATCTCGCAATGGCGAACGACAAAAACACAACCTAAAGTCTCGCGGGCATAGGTATTGTCAATTCCCATAGACCTTAGAAGCTCTGTCCTTGCACGTTCAGCATATTTCAAATAATTCGCATAATAAACGACGCCAGCCGCATCGGTATCCTCATAGTAAACACGGACGGGAAAGTGATGCACCCCAGCAAGCCAAAGCCCCGAAAAGGTGGTCATTGCCCCCAGTGAATGATCAGAATCTGCTATATCAGGCTGATTTTGCATCAAACAGCTCCTCTTGATCTTTTGCTTGTGGCGGCGTTAGTCCAAAATGCACATAGCCAAGCTTGGACAGTACGCGCCCTCGTGGTGTGCGGGCAATCAGCCCTTGCTGAATAAGGTAGGGTTCGATGATGTCCTCAAGCACATCCCGGCCCTCTGATAAGGATGCAGCTAATGTTTCAACGCCGGCAGGCCCGCCGCTGTGCTGCTCATACAAACACATCAGATAACGCCGATCCATAGAGTCAAGGCCGGCAGCATCAACATCCAGCTGGCTGAGTGCTTGATCTGCAATTGCACGGGTTACTTCCTTCTCTGGATGATTCACCACAGCAAAGTCTCGCACACGTCGCAGCAGCCTTCTTGCAACCCGCGGTGTCCCGCGCGAACGCTTGGCAACCTCTTGCGCGCCATCACTTGTTAGGTTAAATGACAGAAGCCGAGCATTGCGCTCAATGATTTTTTTAAGATCTGCAACTGGATAAAACTCCAGCCGAAGTGGAATTCCAAAGCGCTCCCGTAGCGGAGACGTCAGCAGTCCTGAGCGCGTCGTCGCACCAACCAAAGTAAATGGCGGCAAATCAATCCGAACAGAACGGGCGGCAGGCCCTTCGCCAATCATCAGATCAAGATGATAATCCTCCATTGCCGGATAAAGAATTTCCTCAATCGCTGGATTTAAGCGATGAATCTCATCAATGAACAAAACATCTCGGGGCTGCAGGTTTGTAAGTAAAGCAGCTAAGTCCCCAGCTTTGGCAATCACAGGACCTGCTGTAGCCCTGAATCCAACACCCAATTCGTGAGCAACGATCTGGGCCAACGTCGTCTTCCCTAGGCCTGGGGGGCCATGCAGCAATACATGGTCAAGGGCCTCTCCCCGACTGCGGGCAGCCTGAATAAAAACACTTAAGTTATCACATAACTTTTTTTGACCTGTAAAATCGGCAAGGCTTAAAGGGCGTAACGCCGGATCCAATGTATCTTGTGTATCCGCTGATGCTGGATCAACAAGCCTTTCTGGGATGCTTTCCATCAACTAAGCCTCTTTAAACTTTCTTTGATCAACTGATCAATTGTGGCTTCTGACCCAAGCTCGTCTGTTGATTGATTGACAGCCCTGA
>CAYGJW010000203.1:0-1828 GCA_964350415.1 uncultured Alphaproteobacteria bacterium | reverse complement strand
CTTATGGCCTCAACGCCGCTGACGTTGGCTGAAACAGCCTCGGTTTTTGGTGAGATGCTGACGTTCCAATCATTGCTGAAAAAGCAGCAAGATCCTGCAAAACGTAAAGAATTACTGGCCGGTAAGGTTGAGGATATGCTCAACACCGTGGTGCGCCAGGTTGCCTTTTGCGAGTTTGAGCGCCGGGTCCATGATGCCCGGAAAACTCAGGAACTCACCCCGCAAGAATTGGCCGAAATCTTCAAGGAAACTCAAGAAGAAGCGTTGGGTGATGGCGTGAAAATGAATGACATTTGCCATGGGTATTGGGCGTATATTCCGCACTTTGTGCACTCGCCGTTCTATGTGTATGCCTATGCTTTTGGCGATTGTTTGGTGAATTCATTGTATGCAGTCTACCAAGATCAACCAGAAGGTTTTGAGCCCAAGTACATTGAAATGCTTAAGGCTGGCGGTACACTCGGTCACAAAGAATTGCTCGCGCCTTTTGGGCTCGATGCCTCGGATCCAGCGTTTTGGCAGCAAGGTCTGAAAGTTATTGAAGGTCTGATTGATCAGCTTGAGGAAATGTAATAGCAAGCAATCTTAGCGCTTGCACAGTGTCATAGCGCATCTCATGTGCTGCAGCACACATCGCATGCTTATTCCTTGTGCAATCACAACCTTACTTGCTATGAGTATTTTATGAGTGACGACGAAAAAAACCAGACAGGCAAACGACTTAAGCGCTATGCAAAAGTTTCTGGCGCTGTGGGCGGCCTTGCTGCCCGCATCGCTGGAGAGCGCTTTTTAGGGCTGAAGATTGACCGCGATAAACATGCACTTCAGCTGACGAGAGCCTTGGGGAATATCAAGGGGCCCCTGATGAAAGTGGCGCAGATCTTGGCGACAATTCCCCAGGCGTTACCTGAAGAATACATGCGGGAGCTGCGGGCGCTGCAGTCGAATGCGCCGGCCATGGGCTGGGTTTTTGTTAAACGCCGGATGATTAATGAGCTGGGTCGGGACTGGCAGCAACGCTTCAAAAATTTTGAGCAACAGGCTGCGGCAGCGGCGTCCTTGGGGCAGGTGCATAAGGCCGAGTTGCCGGGCGGAGAGGTTGTTGCGTGTAAGCTGCAGTATCCGGATATGACCTCCGTTGTTGAGGCTGACTTGAAGCAATTGAAGCTGATTTTATCGCTGTATGAGCGGATGGAAAAAGCGATTAGTACGGATCAGATTTTTGAGGAAGTTGGCGACCGCATGCGCGAGGAGCTGGACTATACGCTAGAGGGGCAGCGCATTCTTTTGTATCAACATATGTTGAAAGCTGAGCCAGGCGTTCATGTTCCCAGCTTTTATCCTGATTATTCAACGGGGCGTCTATTGACGATGGGATGGTTACAGGGCGCTCCGCTGCTGGATATGACCAACAAAAGTCAGGAAGACCGCAATCAGCTGGCCATGAATATGTTCAGGGCTTGGTATGTGCCGTTTTATGAATACGGTATTATCCATGGTGATCCGCATCTAGGTAACTACACAATTCGTGAAGATCTTACGGTTAATTTGCTTGATTACGGCTGTGTTCGAGTGTTCCCGCCGTCGTTTGTTGGGGCTGTAATTAATTTGTATAAAGCATTGCTGAACGATGATGAAGCGCTTGCCGTGCATGCGTATCAAACTTGGGGGTTCAAAGACCTATCCAAAGAACTGATCGAAGCCTTAAACCAATGGGCTCGTTTTATTTATGGGCCGTTGCTGGAAAACAGGACACGGCGGATTCAGGAAGTTGAAAGCCAAGGTGTACATGGCCGGGAAGTGGCAATCAACGTTTATGATGCGCTTA
>CAYGJW010000202.1:0-1838 GCA_964350415.1 uncultured Alphaproteobacteria bacterium | reverse complement strand
AAGCTGCGATTACGGCATGGGCTGCATCAGGATCGAAATTACGCTTCCACCAATTTTCAACAACCTGATCCTTGATTTCCATAGCCTCAGCAAGGGGCTCAAGCATCTCGTAAGCCACCTTAGGCTTTGACTCAATCTGCTGCAACGGCTCTTCAATATCCGCACGATAAAAAAAAGCCCCAACAGAAGAAACTGCCAGGGCTTTATCAAAGTTTAAATTGAGCTTACCTCTATGTGTCTAATGAAATATCATCCCAATCGTCATCACTTAACATCCATTCTAAGGCATGTCTGCGATAGGGAAGGCCATAAAAATGACTTATACTTTCAATATCATCCGCTAAAACTCGGTCAACAAAATACCAATGCAAGCAGTAAGAAGTATCGAGTAGTTGGATAAGCTCTTTTTCTGATTTATATTTAGCTTTTTTTCTAAAAAAATCAAAATTCTGCATAGACTTTTCTTCTGGAAAAGCATCAACAAGATCATCTGATAAATCTTCAGTAAAACCAAAAGTAGGATAAAGCCCTATCGCCCACGCTATAAGATGTAGAGCATAGATACGACACTGAACATCATACTCAATATCTTTATCAGATCTCTCGAGTAATATTGCTTCATCTTCTGTTAAAAAACTAAGGCAATTTTCTTGTCCCAACCATTGTTTTGCCTTCTGCTTGTCCATGCCATATGACACATGAATAATAACATGCAAAGCAAACGCTCGGTTTAAGCTTTCATTCAAAGGACGTAATTTCATATTTTCATCTAATAAAGGAAGATGATCTGGAAATGGTACTCCTAATTTCTCACATACTAATTTTGATTTTTTTCTAATTTTCTTCATATTCATTTTTTATCTTCTTCCTTTATCGATGGTTTCTGGCATAACCGCCTTTACCATTGGGATGAATAACCGACTGCAATCTTTCATTCCTATGAACTTTTTTGCGTAACAACTGAACATAACCGGGTCTTTCAACAGGGTGATGCCATTCAGTTTCTTTTGGATTTTTAAATTCTCGTTTTCCTGTTCTCATATGCTTTGTTGTATCGTGTCCAAGCATATTATCGAAGTCTTTTTTTGTACGTTTATCTCTTTGCAAACTTTCCATCAATCGTTTATTCGCTTGTCTGCGGTGGGTACTTCGTGCTGCTCCTGTTATAGGGGCTTCATATAAAACTTCGTAAACTTCGCGCTGTTTAGTGACTTTTCCTTCAACGACTTTCTTTTTAGTAATGTTTTTAAAAGCTTTAAATCCTAGCTTACCTCCTTGTTTTATAACCATTCCTATTCCAATACCCCATGGAGTATAAGAATAAACATCCCAAACAGTATCTAGGGTCCCAGCAACATTAAATCCTGCTTTTTCATTAACCCAGGTATTTGCTTTTTCCACAGAACCACAAAAATCAATGAGAGTATCAACTGTTTTGCTTTCAAGAACTCTATCCAACCAATATTGCTCAGTTTTAGATTTAATCTGTACAATTGGTTCTATTGCTTCTTCTAGTTCAGGAGCAACACTAGGATAGGATTCAAGAGACTCAACAAAATGAGAAAAATCTACTTGAAACTCATTGCATGCCGCGCCCAGTTGCTTCAGCTTGGTTTTCGTGCTTTTAACCAGTTGTTGTGCGTCTGAGTCCTTCTTGTTCGGCACATAATCAGGGACCGGTTGCTCCAGCTTTTCCTCTAAAATGTGCAGCACAGCATTTTTGCCTGAGCCTTCAATTTTAACTTCGCGATAAGTTTCTTTTTCCTCCAAGACAGCCTGCAGTTTGGAAGATGCATTGGCCACCTTATTGGTTGCCTGCTGTAGTTGCTTTTTATCGT
>CAYGJW010000201.1:0-1885 GCA_964350415.1 uncultured Alphaproteobacteria bacterium | reverse complement strand
TTTTCAATACACCGGATGATCGCATTATTTGGGATGTGGGCCACCAGGCCTACCCGCATAAGCTGCTTACGGGCCGCAGAGACCGCATGAATACGCTGCGCCAGCCTGGCGGGCTATATGGCTTTACGAAGCGCTCAGAGAGTGCATACGATCCGTTTGGGGCAGGGCACAGCTCAACGTCTATTTCTGCAGGTTTAGGCATGGCTGCGGCAAGAGATCTCCTGGGCAAAGATAATCATGTGATTGCAGTAATTGGTGACGGGGCATTAAGCGCCGGCATGGCCTATGAAGCGATGAATAATGCGGGTGACCTGAATTCAAAGCTTATTGTTATTTTGAATGATAATGACATGGCGATTGCGCCTTCTACTGGGGCAATGAGCGCTTATCTGTCCCGGCTGGTTTCCTCTAAGTCGTATCAGTCATTGCGTTCGATTGGACGCCATCTTGCTAAGAAATTCCCCAGACCTTTTGAAAATGCAATTAGACGCGTCGAAGAGTATGCGCGGGGGTTATTTACGGGCGGAACCTTATTCGAAGAAATGGGTTTTTTCTATGTTGGCCCTGTGGATGGTCACAACTTAGATCATCTTCTGCCTGTACTGAAGAACTTACGTGATACGGAATATCATGGCCCGGTTCTGCTGCATGTGGTCACGCAAAAGGGCAAAGGGTGCGAGATGACTGAGGGCGCGAGCGATCGCGGTCATGCAGTTAGCAAGTTTGATCCTAAGACTTTAAGCCCTGTTAAATCGCTTGAGAAAAAGCCGCCATCCTATTCGAAGGTATTTGGGGCGTCATTGGTGGAAGCTGCAGAACGTGATAAAAAGATTGTTGCGATTACAGCGGCGATGCCTTCTGGGACGGGGCTTGATGCCTTTGCAGAGCATTATCCCGAACGTTTTTATGATGTGGGCATTGCAGAACAGCACGCAGTGACTTTTGCTGCGGGGCTTGCTACCGAGGGTATGAAGCCGTTTGTTGCCATTTATTCGACGTTTCTGCAGCGTGCCTATGATCAGGTCGTGCACGATGTTGCATTACAAAACCTCCCTGTGCGCTTTGCCATTGATCGGGCTGGTTTTGTTGGCGCTGATGGTGCAACCCATGCAGGAAGCTTTGATATAACATATCTTGCGACCTTACCGAATATGGTTGTCATGGCGGCTGCAGATGAGTCAGAACTTGTGCATATGGTTGCAACGGCAGCGGCTTATGATACGGGGCCAATTGCCTTTCGTTTTCCGCGTGGTGAGGGCGTGGGCGTTGCTTTACCTGAGTCAGGAGATGTTCTTGAAATTGGTAAAGGGCGCATCATTCGTTCAGGGCATAGCGTTGCAATTCTAAGCCTCGGAACACGCTTAGAAGAAGCACTTAAGGCCGCTGATCTGGCATCGGAACAAGGCTTGAATATTACGGTTGCGGATGCGCGATTTGCAAAGCCTTTTGATCAGGGTCTTGTGCGAGAACTTGCCCAGAACCATGATCTTTTAATTACCCTTGAAGAAGGATCTGTTGGCGGATTTGGATCTCACATCGGGCAGTTCCTTGCAATGGAAGGTTTGTTAGATGGTCATCTAAAATTCAGACCCCTTTGCATGCCGGACGTTTATGCGGCACACGATAATCCAGAGGTTCAGTATAAAAATGCAGGCCTGGATGCGGATAAACTGATGCAGCTTATTTCTGAACTTGATTCGAACTTAGGGAGAGCGGATGTCATCGCGTTTCCAAAAACCGCCGGGATTGGTGGGCGTACCTAAGAAGGTGCGACTTGATCAGTTGCTTGTTATGCGGCAGCTTGCGCCTTCGCGTTCCCGTGCTGCCTTGCTGATCAAAGAAGGCCATGTCACCGTTGCTGGGGAAGTTATTGTCAAGCCTGGCC
>CAYGJW010000200.1:0-1923 GCA_964350415.1 uncultured Alphaproteobacteria bacterium | reverse complement strand
CTGTCTTCTGCAGTTCCTTGATAAGGGTAGGCATGTCGCCCTTTGTGTAGATCAAAATGTTACAATAAACATTTTGCAAGGCAAAGGCTAGATGAATCTCAAGCCGCCGCTTCGGAAGGTGCGGTGTGATTTTTTCCGGCCACTCGATTAACGATATATCTTCTGCAAAGGCCTGGTCAATACCAATTTCAAAAGCCTCGTCTGGTTCTTCTAAGCGGTAGAAATCAAAATGCCACAGTGTAGAGCCATTCTTAAGGTCATAGGTCTGGGCAATGGTATAAGTGGGGCTGGGAACAATCTCATCTTGGTGCGTTAACTGGCGGATAATCAGCCGGCACAACTCCGTTTTACCTGCACCCAAGTCACCGTGCAGCGTCACAACATCTTTGGGGCTTAAGGCGCGCGCAATTGCAGCAGCCAAAATCGTTAACTTCGGTAAATCGATGTTTTGCAGGTTTATGGTTGTCATCATGTCTTCTTGTGTAACCTAGATTGATATAATTTGACAATAAAAGTTGCATTTTTGCGTAAAGATTGCTCTTTTTGGGGGAGAATAATTTCGTGAATGCATGGAGATTGATACTGTGAGTAGCATTAAAACCGACGTTGCCGTGATTGGGGCAGGTCCTGTAGGGCTTTTCTCTGTGTTTGAGTGCGGTATGATGAAAATGAAATGCCACGTCATTGATAGTCTGGATATGATTGGCGGCCAGTGCGCGGCCCTGTACCCAGAAAAACCAATTTACGATATCCCTGCATGCCCTGAAATCAGTGCTGAAAAGCTGGTTGAACAACTGCATAAGCAAATAGAGCCCTTTGCCCCTGAATTCCACTTAAGCCAGCAAGTGACAGGTCTAGAGAAGACCGAAGATGGTTGGAAAGTAACAACAAGTAAAGGTACAGTTATTGAGTCAAAGGCCGTGTTTCTTGCTGCCGGCGTTGGCGCCTTTGGCCCCAATAGACCACCCCTGGAAGGCATTGAAAAATTCGAAGGCCAAAGCGTTTTTTACATGGTGAAAAAGCGGGAAGACTTCCGCAACAAAAAGATCATTATTGCTGGCGGCGGTGACTCTGCCGTGGACTGGGCCGTGGCTTTGGCTGACGTTGCAGAAAAAATCTATGTGGTGCACAGAAGGCCAAAATTCAGGGCCGCCCCAAGCATGGTCGAGCAAATGAAAGCCCTAGCAGATTCTGGAAAAATCGAGTTGGTCGTGCCGTACCAATTGTCCTCCATTGAAGAGGGTGAAGAGGAAGCCATTGCGGTTAATGTCTCAACCCTAAATGGCAGCGAAACCCGCCGCATCGAAGCCGATGTTATGCTTCCTTTCTTTGGGTTGTCCATGAATTTGGGCCCGATTTTAGACTGGGGACTCGATCTTGATGAGAAACACATCACAGTGAATCCAGCAACCTGCGAAACCAATCTGCCCGGTGTGTTTGCCATTGGCGACATCGCCCGCTACCCAGGCAAGCTTAAATTGATCCTGACAGGGTTCTCAGAAGCAGCAATTGCCGCCCACAAAGCCCGCGATCTTGTGTTTCCGGGGGAGGTGTTTCACTTTGAATACTCCACCACTCAAGGCGTTCCCAGCTAGGTTAATTCTATGGATGATTGCAGTGTTAATTATATTTCTCAAGGAAGCACGTACATAAAGTACGCTTAACCCTTCGAAATACAATTGCCTCGCACTCACCTCATATAATCAACCTAATAGGTTCTTGGTGATCTCATTCTTTGGAGCGACTTTGTCGTTAAACAGCTTCGACGCACAAGCAGTGCGACGTGGCGCTGTTTGCCTAAAATTCATCTCAAAATTTCTCGGTTTACGACTCTTATTCCTTGTGTAGCCATCAACCTAACAGGTTCTTAATCAGTGAAGCATTCATCTCAAAATTTCTCGCTTTTGGGTTCTATTCAGAGTC
>CAYGJW010000199.1:0-1936 GCA_964350415.1 uncultured Alphaproteobacteria bacterium | reverse complement strand
CATCTCATAAGCGTATTGCGGTTGCAATTGCATCCATGTGGAAAGATATTCTGAATATCGATGTTGAAATGGAAGGTGTTGAATGGAAGACAGTATTGAGCCGCAGGGAGAAAAAGGACTATCAGGTTCTCGCTGGAAGTTGGGTTGCAGATTACAATGATGCGGAAGCCTTTCTGGGGATGTTCCAAACCAATGTTGGAAAGCAAAATATTCCAGGCTTTAGCAACTCAATCTATGATGCTTTGATGGGTGAGGCTGCAAAAACCCTTGATCTTGAGAAACGTTCAGGACTCTTGAAAAAAGCTGAAGCTATTTTGCTGCATGAAGCACCTGTTATCCCGATTTATCACACAACAAGTGTTGCACTCGTGAATCCAAAGCTAAAAGGATGGGGGCAAGGATATAACCTAACGCGTAATTTGAAGTTTGCAGACTAAAGCTGATAATTCTCAGGTTTTTAGTATAAAAAAGGCGCTTAAAGCGATTATGCTTTAGGCGCCTTTTAATTCGTGCTCTTAAGCTATCCTAGAAGAAGATTCCGCCCAGTAGCATACCAACCAGGAAGAAGATCCATGTGTGTGCATCGCGCTCGCTTAGGTAGCGGCCAACACTGCGCATCATACAACATGCATATCCCTTAAAGGATGTTGCTGGGCAGTCTTCTGTTTCCACTTTTGCTTCAACTTTTGTTTTTTTTGTTGTTTCTTTTTTTTCAGCCATGATGATTCCTCTATATATTTATTATATGTTGTCTTATTAACAGTTTACCTTAAATAGACCGGTCTTTTCAAGTTACTCTGCTGAAAGCTGTTGTTTTTTCAGCAATTTCAGTGATTATGTGCCAGTTTTTCTCTTTAATCGTAGCTTTAGGGGTTAGCCAAGATCCGCCAATGCACTCAACATTACCAAGCTTAAGATAGTCAGGTGCAGTCTGAGCGGTAATGCCGCCTGTTGGACAGAACCGGACGTTTTGGAAAGGGCCTGCAAGGGATTTAAGTGTTTTAACGCCGCCATAAGCCTCAGCTGGAAAAAATTTAAGAAAGTTAAAGCCATAACTCAGGGCAAGCATGATTTCGCTGGGGGATGTCACACCAGGGACCAGCGGAATACTTTCGTTGGCTGCTGCATGCTCAAGAAGTTGGGGTGTTGCGCCTGGGGATACCAAAAACTGCGCACCCGCATTAACAGCTTGAGTATGCATTTGCGGGTTAAGAATGGTGCCGGCCCCAACAAGCATCGTTGGTGTATGCTTACGAATTTTTTCAATGCATGTCAACGCATCTGGTGTCCGGAGTGTAATTTCGATGGCATGAATGCCCCCAGCCTGAAGCGCTTGGGAAATGGGGATCGCATCATCAATATTTTCAATGGTAACAACGGGAAGAACTGTTTTGTGAAGTGGCGTTAACAGATTAGGAATCAGTTTACTGAGAGTCATAGATGTCTCCAAAAGTATGCGCGCCTTCTTCGGCGGTTGATACATTGTTTCTGAAGTTTTGAAACAGCTCGCGGCCGACGCCGTATTGATGCTCTGATAAGCCAATAAAGATACTGGGGCGTTTGTTCAGTTCGGCATCAGGGACATGAACCTTCAGTATTCCTTTGTTGCTATCAAGTGTAATGACATCGTCATTATAAAGCTTTGAAAGCGTGCCGCCTGCATGTGCCTCCGGACACACATGGATGGCAGCAGGGATTTTTCCAGAAGCCCCAGATAGGCGTCCGTCGGTGACAAGGGCCACTTTATAGCCAAGGTCTTGCAAGACGCTAAGGCTGGGCATTAGTTTGTGTAGCTCTGGCATGCCGTTGGCCTCAGGTCCTTGGAACCACAAGACTGCAACAAAATCACGATGCAGATCGCCGCGGGCAAAGGCTTCAAGGAATTCTTCTTGGGAGCTGAAAATAATCGCAGGGGCTGTGACCGCGCGGTGCTCAG
>CAYGJW010000198.1:0-1947 GCA_964350415.1 uncultured Alphaproteobacteria bacterium | reverse complement strand
ATTTTTAAAGTGCGCATCAAAGTGCATAAAACCTTGTGCATTCATAAATGCAGCTGTTTCCTTAAGCTTTTGATCAACAAAAACAACGGCTGAATCTGCAGCTTCCCCACCTTGCTGAATTTGCTTTTCCAACCACACTCCTAAGGTCTCTGGAACATATTCAAGAAACAGAAATACATGCGCTGAGGCATCATGATTTGCCTGAAGCCGCGTACGAATAGCTTGTGAATCTTCCCAGTACGTGACATTACGCTCCAAACGCTCTGATGCTTCAGCACTCATAGGCCTTGGCTTCTCTGCAGACAACACTCGCCAGTGATATAGGATCGGAAAGTTTGCACACCCTCCCGAAAGACCCCACTCAGTTGTCTTTATATGTGTTCGCAATTCACGCCACACACCAAAACCTGCAGAGCCAATCCCATATTGATAGCAAACAGGCAACTCAAAGAGGTTTTTCGACGACATGACATGCTGCGGCACTCTCTCAAGATCTGTAAGCGGCACTCTTTTAACAAAAATAGGTATTTCGTCAAGCGTCATTAAAACAGATTCACCGCCAATGCCCGAGTGCATTGATTTCGCTTTCTTTAATAAGGCACAGAGTTGGCTGTCACTTAAGCCAGCCAACTTCGATGCAATCGAATCATGGTTTTTAAAACGATCATGCATTTAAATTTACCAACTTTTCCTGAATCATAAGCTTTCTGACCAGCAGCATAAATACACTCATTGCCAAAAAATACAAGGGCATTGGGTAAAGCGTGCCATCATGCAAGCTCCCCATACCAAAGGTAAACAACGCAATCATCGCGTAGTAAAAACAACCAAATAAACTTAAGGCTGTTCCAATACAGTCTTTGTAATCCCCCAATGCACCCGCCAAAGCATTACTTGCAGCCATGCACGTTCCAAACATAACCAGCATCTGAGTTATAATCGTCGCAAGAATTAAAAAACTCTTTGAGACTGGGAAAACCGATTCTAGCAGAACAAAAAATGTAAGGACTGCGCTTCCCACAATCATTGCCATAATACCGTAATTCATGATTTTATCAGATGCATAAAGATGCTGCATTCTTTTTGACATATAGCCGCCCAGCATCGTGCTTAATGCAATCGCAATAAAACTTAAACCATAGGCACTGGGCGACATACCCAAAAGATCGATCAGATAGAAGGACCCCTCAGCATAGTATGAAAAGATAATCCCATTACATCCTGCGACGATCAACCCAAAACCAATCACTTTCTTATCTCGCATCATTTGTCTTGCAACAGATCCCAAAGCAACTGGACGACGCTGATTAGCAGGATACGTTTCAGGCAAACAGAACATAACCAGTAGAATTAAAATCACAGCAAAAACGACAAGAACGGGGAAAACCGACTGCCAACCATAATTTTCTGAGAGAAAACCACCGATAACAGGCCCTATCGCAGGAAATACAGCAAGTGCACTGCCAATTGCTGAGTAAACCCGACCCAATGCAGGGCCGTGGAAAACATCTCGACACACAGCTTGGCCAAGGACACTTCCGATACTTCCGCCGAAAGCTTGGATCAGCCGGCTTAACAAAAGCATACTAATCGATGATGAATAATAGCAGCCTACGGACCCTAGAATAAAGACAATTATTCCAAGCAGTATACAGGGTTTCCGCCCAAATCTATCCGACAGCTTACCCCAAAACAGAGTTCCGATAGCAAAGCCAAACAAATAGATTGTTAGTGTATATTCAACGAAAGCTTCCGACGTTTGCAAACTCTTTGCAATATCCGGAAGAGCGGGAGTATAGATCGTTTCAGAAAGCTGTGGCAAACCCACAGTAAACACAATAAGCCAAACAATTGGCACAAAAACAGATGTCATGATAACCTCGACATTTAAATTAAAAATTAAGCAGCAAAAAGAGAGCTCTTACTTAAAAGAACCCTAAAAACTCA
>CAYGJW010000197.1:0-2056 GCA_964350415.1 uncultured Alphaproteobacteria bacterium | reverse complement strand
GTATGTAAAACAGTGCCATTTTGATCACAGAATTGTAAATATCCTTTTTGCTCAGGATTAATACGCCAATAGGCAACAGTTTTAAGGTCAATAGCGTCAGCGTCAGGATCTGCTCTGCTATAGGCTTGACCATAGACCTTGAAGCTATTGTTAGAGCCTGCAGCAAAGCCATTGTCTGTAAGGTTGGCTATGTCATTAGGGTCACGTTTAAAGCGGTATTGTTTTCTATTAATATTAAAGGATAGATATCCATTGTTGAGCTTTCGGTATCCCATCTGAGTCCTTACTTTTTTTGTATGTAAAACAGTGCCATCTGCATCACACAGTTGGAAATACCTTGCTTGCTCAGGATTAATACGCCAATAGGCAACGGATTTAGGATCAAAGTCACGTTTTGCTCTTTTTGCAGGATTAAGATCTGTTGTTTCATCTTCTCTTGCGCGTTTTTTCCCGACGTTTTCCATTGCTTTTTGAGTGCTTATTTGCTCGCGCGTTGATGAAGCTTCAGGCTGAGATTTTTCAACATTTATGCTGTGTCTTTGATATGGGAGAGCTGGTAAGCTTTGAGGGTCCCCTGTTAAATCGATCACACTAAAGGGGGGCTGATCTGCAACGTTCATGGGGTCTGTGGTCTGAACAGGGGTAGGCGTTCTTTTTGCAGCAAACCTGGATTGTCCGGGGAAGCTGGAAGGCCTGTTATAGTCTTCTGCTTCCGCTGCGCGTAAGGCTTCGGCGAGAGTTCCTTTTTCTTTTGATCTCTGGCTTATAGCTTCATCCTTTGTTGGGTAAGCTGGGCGTTGTATGGGAGCGCTAGAAGTTTGGGAAAAGGCGGCGCGAGCTTGATAGAATGGGTTTGGTGCTATAGACCGATAAGCAGAGGCACTTGTTTGATGAGCGCCATGTCGAGGGGGTGTTGCACTGGACGTCGTTGATGATGCTTGTCTTTGTTGAGCTCTGCGTGGAATAAGATATATTTTATTTTGATAGCGTATAAGCTGATAGTTTCTTGGATGCATATTAATTTGCAGTTGACCGATAACTTGCCCTGCAGGATTCTTAATACTGGCAATATTAAATTTGTTGCATGTCCAAGAGTAACCCTTGGGTAGATCTGCTGTTGTTAGTAGGGCAAGGTGGTTGCTTTCCGAGTCCCTAATATCAATAATGTTTTTATTTGATGGATGGTAGTTCCAGCTTACAGGTTTTCCTGCTGCAAAAACAGAAGAAGTTAAGAATAAGCTGATAATAAATGCACGTTTTATAAAGTAATTCATCGTATGTTCCATGTGTTAAATTGAATTTATTGAGTAAAAATACATGATGCAATAGATAAAGTCAACATAACATGCATTATGTTTGTGTTTTTTATTAGTTTATTGTAATAAAGTTGCTTTTATTATGCTGTTAAGTCTTTTTTTATACTTGATTAATGCTTTGGGTGGGGTCCAAGGTTCCCGTTGAAATATCAAGGAACCAAGTAGATGGAGGTGAAGGACGGGTATGAGACGTTGAACTGTTGTTCTGAAAATAAAACTCAATCTTCTCGGTTCTCTTCCATTGCTCAATCACATGACGACATAAAAAAAGAGGGGCATGAAGCCCCTCTGGTGAAAGTTGCTATTTTTTAGTTTAATGGATCTTCGTCATCGCCCGGTTCATCATCGAAATCTGAATCATCTATCGCTCGATAAGCGTTGGATAGCTCCGAAACCTTCGCAACTTGATCTGGCGCAAAGCCATTTTTTTCAAGGTCAGCTTTGTCTTGAGGGTCACGCTTGAAATAGTTCTGCTTTCCGTTGACATACAGTTGTAAACATCCTTGATATAAATTTCTTTGTCCCATCTGCGATTTTACAGCTTCGGTATATAAAACTTTGCCGTCTTTGTTACAAAGTTGAAACTCACCTTCTTGCTCCGGGTTAATACGCCAATAGGCAACGGTTTTGGGGTTTAAGTCAGATCTTGACCCTTTTTTGAAACCGGTTTTACCATGCTCTTCAAAGAAGACATTCGATCCTTGTTTAAAGCCATTTTTTTCAAGGTCAGCTTTGTCTTG
>CAYGJW010000196.1:0-2119 GCA_964350415.1 uncultured Alphaproteobacteria bacterium | reverse complement strand
TCTAAGGCCCATTGTTTGTAAAAGCTCTTGGGCGACCTGCACTTCTGTTGTTCTGGCGCCGCCAGGCTCAGGCGTCAGCGATATGCGTATTGTATCCCCTATTCCTTCTTGCAGAAGAACACCCATGGACGCTGCTGATGCAACAACCCCTTTTGACCCCATACCAGCTTCGGTCAAACCCAGATGTAGGGCATAATCGCATCGTTTAACCAGCTCCCGATAAACAGCAATCAGATCTTGAACACGACTTACTTTACAAGACAACAAAATTTTATTTTTAGGCAAACCAATCTCTTGCGCCCGTTCTGCACTTCTTAAGACCGATTGAATCAGCGCTTCTTGCATTACCTGTTCTGCCGACTTTGGAACTTTCAACTTTGAGTTCTGCTCCATAAGGTCTGTAAGCAATGCTTGATCTAAGCTTCCCCAGTTAACACCAATACGAACGGGCTTATTAAAACGAATTGCAACTTCAATCATCATCCTAAATTGAAGGTCCTGCTTATCACCAAAACCAACGTTACCAGGATTAATACGATATTTTGCCAAGGCCCGCGCACAGGCTTCATTGTTAAGCAATAAAGTATGACCATTATAATGAAAATCCCCAACAAGCGGCACTTTACAGCCCCGGGAATCCAGCAACTCACGTATTTTTGGCACAGCATCGGCTGCAGCCTGTGTATTAACTGTGATACGAACAAGCTCTGAGCCTGCTTCTGCTAATGCTTGCACCTGATTAGCGGTCGCCTCAATATCAGCTGTATCCGTGTCTGTCATTGACTGAACAACGACAGGGGCGCCCCCACCAATCATAAGACCGCCGACAACAACACCAACTGTATGATGCCTGTGAAGCTGAGAGGGATTCATGGTCAACACTCCTTATTGAATAAAACAAATACTTACAACACTTTGTTTTCTCATAAAAATTTTTAAATTGCGTAATGGCACATTATAAGAGTAAACTGTACGTAGTATACATAGATTACATTAAGTAACAAGTAAGATAAAAATGTCCATGGGAGGTCGCTGAGTATCCATGTATTTACAACCTATTAACGACGCAAATGCCTTTGCTGGTCAAGCATTCGATAAAATGTCTGAGCTCAATATCGCAAGCAACCCAAATAACTTTACGCTTTGGTATACCTATTTTGCGGACCTTGACCTTGATCTCAAGCGCGCTCTTGATCAAAACCTTGAGAAAAAAGCAACATTCACAGAAGCACTTCTAGATGAGCTCTACGAAAAATTTATTAACCGTCAAGTCAGTACACAGCGTAAATCACAAAAGATTAACACGTCAACAGAAGTAATCCTCAGCAAAATGATTGGGATTGTTGATAATGTCTCAAGTAACGCAAAAGACTATGGGGAAGCTTTAGCCGCAGGAAAAGACATCAATCAAAGCTCAACCCCTCAAGAAATTAGTGATGTTGTTGACCGTCTGGTTAAAGCAACTTACGAAATGGAAACGAAAAATAAAGAGCTTGAGGATAAGCTCGATGAAAGCCGTGACAGAATTGTCAATCTAAGCAAAGAGATTGAAGAAGTTAACCGGGAAGCATTAACGGATGGATTGACTCAAATTGCAAATCGCAAATGCTTTGATATGGAGATTCGTAAAAATGCAGCAGCATGTATGGATGCTGGGGCAAATCTTAATCTTATGATGATTGATATTGATCACTTCAAAAAATTTAATGACAACTATGGACACCTTGTTGGCGATCAAGTCATTAAGTTACTCGCACAAACACTCAGAGAATGCGTTAAAGATATGGGACTTCCTGCACGCTATGGTGGTGAGGAGTTCTCCGTTATTCTACCTAAGCTAAACAGCGATGAATCAAAAGAACTCGCTGAAAAAATCAGAAAAATGGTTGCTTCAAGAACTTTGAAAAACCGCTCAACGGGTGAGAGTTTAGGCGCCGTCACCATTTCTATTGGTGTAACGTATTATCACTTCGGTGAATCAATATCTCAATTTATCAAACGCGCCGATGATGCACTTTATGCAGCCAAGGGACAAGGCCGCAACCGCGTTATTATGGGCTAAGTAATCACTCCATACACAAAGACGCTTTGCATCACAGCTTATTCACTCAAATTTTGT
>CAYGJW010000195.1:0-2186 GCA_964350415.1 uncultured Alphaproteobacteria bacterium | reverse complement strand
CCCCATAGGCAGCGCAAAAATGCCGGAACATACACAAAAAATATTTGAGATGGTTACCAAAATGGCCTTGAAGCTGCCAAACAAGCTCAGTATCACAGGACATACGGATGCGACGCAATATAAGAAAAAAGACTACTCTAACTGGGAGCTTTCTGCGAAGCGTGCAAATGCAAGCCGACGCGCATTGATTGCTAATGGCTTAAGCTCCGATCGTATTGCAGAAGTGTCTGGGCGAGCGGACCGTGAGCTGTTTCTTCCGAAAGAGCCTAATGCACCGCAAAATAGGCGTATTAGTATCATTTTGTTGAATCAGACTCCTGCAGGAAAGCCTGGAAAGGCGAAGCATTTGACACAACCAGAAAAACCAAAGCAGCAAGAACCCGCAATTGAAATGAGCTTGATGCATTAACCTGTGAGCTAGGCATTTTGTATTTCTTTAGCAATTGATCCTTTTATAACTCTATCCTGTGGTTATTTCTGTTCTCATAGAAAATTATGAGCTCATTTATCAGAGGTGTAATATTGATAAATTTCACCTCATACTCCTATGTCTGATAACTTAGGAAATAGCGCTATATCATAGTTCCATACGCACGCTAAATAAATACTATAGTTTTTTTGGACTCCTACTCCAAAAAATCTATAGTGTGGCAAAAAATCAATATCTGGCTCGCCCCCTCAAGTCATTTTTGTATGCTCACTTGTGCAGCGCTAAAGCGAGGGTTTCCACAGGACGGTTAAGATTCGAGGAATGTGGGCAGGTGCATAGTCCTAAATGATCTCGTATAAGAAGAGCTGTAATGCCGCGCTATCCAGCTTGTCTTTCATTAAATTCAACTTTTTTTGCTTCTTTCCAAAAATTTTGAAATTCTTCAGACGTGCATTTTTCTATATCTTTACCAGTTTTTTTAATAAGCTTTTCCATCGCTTTAAAGCGTTTTTCAAATTTTACAGTGCCTTTAATCATCGCCATTTCAGGGTCGATATTCGTGTGTCTTGCCGCGACAACAGAAGCAAAGAAAAGATCACTGACCTCTTCCTCAACAGCAGCCTGGTTAATGGTTTCAGCTTCAAGCTCTTCGCGGATTTCTTGCACTTCCTCATTAACCTTATCAAGTGTGAACAGCGCATCAGGCCAGTCAAATCCAACCTTAGCTGCTCGTTTTTGTATTTTCTCCGCGCGTTTAAGCGGCGGTAAACCTTGGCTGATATCATCCAGGATGCTCTCACCTGTCTGGCCGCTTGCGGCTTTGCGCTTAGCCTTCCATTCATTCCATTGCTGGGTTTGCTCTTCGGCCGTTTTGATTTCTTTGCCGTTTGCAAAAATGTGCGGGTGCCCTGCAATCAATTTTTCGGCAATTCCTTGAACGATGTCATCGAAATTAAACAGCCCTTGCTCCTCAGCCATGCGGGCCTGGAAAACAACTTGGAACAGCAGGTCGCCCAGCTCTTCCTTGAAATGCTCCATATTGTCGCGCTCAAGGGCATCGGCCACTTCATAGGCTTCCTCGATAGAATGGGGTGCGATACTTTTAAAAGTTTGCTTAAGGTCCCACGGGCAACCGTCTTTAGGGTCTCTAAGTTTTGCCATAATTTCAATAAGTTGCTGCATAACAGGGGCTCCTTTGTTGTGGTTTGTGTTTTACCGAACATTTGACCTGAATGCAACAAGTCGTTAAAGTGTTGTAACTTTTATTAAATGGAGGAATCAATGCGACCTTATAATCGTGCGAAACAGTTAGATTATTGGAATCAGAACGCGTCTAATCTTTCATTTGATTGTGATAAATTTCACGAGGAGGAATTTAGCAACTACGTCGATAAGCAAGCGAAAATACTCGACTATGGTTGCGGGTATGGGCGCATCCTTAGAATGTTAGCCGATCTTGGCTATAAAAATTTGGTGGGTGTTGAGCCTGCAGCAGGGATGTTAGAGCGTGGACAGCGCGAAAATCCGGACCTTCATATGCAACTTCTTGAGCCAGGTCCTTTGCCATTTGAAGATAACAGTTTTGATGCAGTAACGCTCCATGGTGTTTTGACAAGCGTCGCGCACAGAAAAGAGCAAGCACGCATTATGTCCGAAATTAAGCGCGTACTGAAACCAAGCGGCACATTCTATTTACACGATTTTGTGCTTTCAGAAGACGAGCGTAATTTAAAGCGTTATGAGGCCTTTGACACAA
>CAYGJW010000194.1:0-2256 GCA_964350415.1 uncultured Alphaproteobacteria bacterium | reverse complement strand
TTGTAACGGCCTTTGGGACAGTGCCCCGGTCAAAGGCCTATCCGATTGCTGGTGTGTTTGATGTTGGGATGTATGAATATAATCGCTCACTGGTTTACATGCCACTGGCTGAAGCACAGCAGTTTTTCATGATGCCTGCAGCTGTCAATCGCTTAGAAGTATTGGTCGATAACCCAGACCGTGTGGAGATATATCGGTCGCAGTTACACCGTATATTACCAAGGGATATCGTCATTGATGACTGGAAGAATGCGAAGGGCAGCCTTGTTGGATCTTTGAAGGTTGAACGTAATGTGATGTTCACGATCCTGACACTGATTATTCTGATTGCAGTGTTCAATATTATCTCCAGCCAAATTATGCTAGTGCAAAGCAAAAAACGAGACATTGGTATCCTACGGGCCATGGGTGCAACTAGCACCAGCATCATGCATATCTTTATGTTGAATGGTTCGATTATTGGTCTTGCAGGGGCTTTGTTTGGGACAGGGCTTGGAATTGTTGTCGCCGAAAATATTGATGCCTTACGCCAGTTGGCAGAAGGGCTGTTTAATACGGAAGTATTTCAGGAGGAAATTTATTTCCTATCGAAGTTGCCTTCAGAAATTCAATGGACGGACGTGATTAATGTATCGATCATGGCTTTTGTTTTAAGCGTCCTTGCAACGCTGTTCCCAGCCATTAAGGCCGCGCGCCTGAATCCGGTGGAGGCCTTGCGTTATGAATAATGAAGTTGTTTTATCTCTTAAGGGTGTGCACAAAGCTTATGCCCAGGGCGGCCGGTCTGTAAAGGTGTTGCAGGGTGTGAATTTTGATCTTTGTAAGGGTGAGCTGGTTGCCTTTGTCGCGCCTTCTGGTGCCGGTAAATCGACGCTTCTGCATGTGGCTGGCTTAATGGACCGTCCTGATACCGGAGATGTCATTGTTGCGGGGCAATCAAGCGCTCAGATGAGGGACCGTAGATTGACGCACATGCGCCGGTATCATGTTGGGTTTATGTTTCAGTTTCATCATTTGCTTTCAGAGTTTACAGCTTTAGAAAATGTAATGATGCCGATGTTGATTGCCCGTATTGAAAAAAACAAAGCCCAGGCAAAAGCGAAAAAATTACTTAAGCGTGTGGGGCTTGGGGAGCGCCTAGATCACAAGCCGAATCAACTATCAGGCGGTGAGCAGCAGCGGGTGGCGTTCGCACGATCGCTGGCGAATGATCCTGCGATTATTTTGGCAGATGAACCGACAGGCAGCCTGGACCCTAAGACAGCGGACCGCATATTCGATCAAATGCTAGAGGTTGCGCGTGAGCAAGGTGTTGGCGTGCTGGTCGCAACCCATAATATGGCTTTGGCCACACGGATGGACCGGACAATTACTTTAGAAGATGGCCATATTGTGGCGCATGATTCGGTGTAGGAAAACAGCATGACAAGCGCTTCGTTTATTCATCTAAGATCCCATTCTTCATACTCGCTTCTTGAAGGGGCGGTTACGACAAAAAACCTGGTAGCCTTCGCCCAAAAGCAACAGATGCCGGCGATTGCGCAAATTGATACGGGTAATTTATTTGGTGCGCTTGAATTCTCATTAGCGGCAGCCAAGGCGGGCGTTCAACCGATTACAGGTTGTAAGTTGCAAATTTTGCGTGACATTAAAACTAAGAAAAGAGGTTTTGTTGGTTCACAAAAAGTTGAGAATAAACAAGAAACGGATGCGCTAATTCTGATTGCCAAAGATGAGCCTGGGTACCGCAATCTCTTAAAACTTGTCAGTTTATCCTTTGTTGAACACGGTGCTGAGGGTGTGCCTTTCGTGACAGCTGCGGAGCTGGCAAAATACAATGAAGGAATCATCGCGCTGTCCGGCGGCATTGAAGGGCAAGTTGGTAAATTTTTATTAGATGATAAGCCTGCAGAGGCTGAAAAGGCCTTGCTGGCCCTTAATGAAATCTACAAAGGGCATTTCTATATTGAGCTTATGCGCCATGGTCGGCCCCAAGAAAATCGTATTGAAGCAGCCCTAATTGATTTGGCTTATAAGCACGAAATTCCCTTGGTCGCAACCAATGAATGCTTGTTCTTGGATGAAAGCATGTTTGATGCGCACGCTGCCTTATTATGTGTGGCTGATGGCGTTACAATGGAAGATTCAAATCGTAGAGTTCTAACGCCAGAATATCGCTTTAAAACCGCTGAAGAAATGGTGCAGCTGTTTGAGGATATTCCTGAAGCAATTCAAAATACAGTGCAGATTGATAAG
>CAYGJW010000193.1:0-2268 GCA_964350415.1 uncultured Alphaproteobacteria bacterium | reverse complement strand
CTTTGCGTCTGCAATGGCTTGGTCAATGGCATCATAATCATGGCCGTCAATACGGATTGCATTCCAGCCATAGCTTTCAAAACGCTTAAGATTATCGTCAGAGGTTGAAAGGCTTGTTGGTCCATCAATGGAAATCTGATTGTCATCAAACAGAACAACCAGCTTGTTGAGCCTAAGGTGCCCTGCAAGAGAGCATGCCTCGTGGCTAATGCCTTCCATTAAGCAGCCATCACCCGCAATAACGTAAGTGTGGTGGTCAACAAGGTCTGCACCAAATTGAGCAGCTAATTTATGTTCAGCAATCGCCATACCAACCGCATTTCCAAGACCTTGACCTAGGGGGCCTGTTGTTGTTTCAATGCCGCCCGCTTCACCAAACTCAGGGTGACCTGCGGTTTTACTTCCAAGCTGGCGGAAGTTTTTAATTTGATTAAGCGTCATGTCTTCGTAACCGGTTAGGTAAAGAAGGGCATAAAGCAACATCGATCCGTGACCCGCAGAAAGAATAAAACGATCACGATCAGGCCAATTTGGGGATTGAGGATCAAATTTAAGATGCTTCGAATAAAGAACGGTCGCGACATCCGCCATGCCCATTGGCATTCCAGGATGTCCTGACTTTGCTTGCTCGACTGCGTCCATCGTAAGCGCGCGTATGGCGTTTGCTCTGTGTTTTAAAGAAGACTCAATGCCCGTATTTAGTGTGGCTGATGCAAGCGTCATGTATCCCTCAGGTGCTTAATTAATGGAAGTGTTCGGCCCCAAGATGCCCTTTAGGAAAAAATCCGTCAACAATTTGTTGAAGAAGCTGCTTGAAGTTTGAATTTTGATCTCCTAGCATTGGGAAACAAATTATCTGTTAGAAGGTCTTAATGACTAAATTTGAAACAACAACAAAGCGTTTAGAGTCGGTGGTCGATCGGCTTGATGCAATTGCAACGTCTGCAGTATCGCATTCACATGAGGTAGAAAAAATGCCTTGTGAGAAATGTATTGTGCTTGAGGCTAAAATTTCGCAGACTCTGGCTAAAATTCAAGCACTTAAGCAGCAACTTAAAAAAATGATGGGGTAAACTCAGTGGCAGCAGTTTCAATTACAATAGATGGGCGTCAGTTCCGCATTGCATGTGAAGAAGGCGATACCTTACGTATTGAAAAGCTTGCGCAATATGTTGACGAAAAAGTTAAAGAACTAAGGCAAAGCGTTTCTGGGGTCAGTGATCTTCAAATTGTGACAATGACGTGTCTTATGCTTGCAGATGAGCTTTCCGATGCACAAAAATCCAATGAAAAAGAAGAATTTAATTCGTCATCAGGTGTTGATAGTTTTCTAGAACATATTGAAAACCTTACTTCTCGTGTAGAACTTATTGCAGGTAAGCTGGAAAAGCGTTAGAATGAATTAACGGGGCTGTGGTGAACGATATATTTTTATTCCCTCAGGCTATACCATCAAAAAAGGGAGCTATCTCTGCTTAAGTTTAGGCTTAGGTATTATGGCACCCCCCTTATTACTTAGGTTTTGAGTGGACTACTATTGAAACGACTCTGCGGCTCTGTTACCTTCCTCGTGAAAAAAATCAAAAAATAAGGTTAGATTCAAAAGATGAACGAACCAGTGCGGCAGTACTCAAAACAATGTGTCCGGAAGAAAATGCGGGAAAAGCGACAGCTTTTATGTGAGCAGACGGATCAGGATGTCTTTGACCGTTACACGCTTTGTTTTCTTTCTGCTTTTTCTCATATGCGTGGATCTGAGGTAAGTGGTTATTGGCCTTTTGGATCTGAAGTTGATGTGAAACCAATGCTTGAGCGCCTTGCCGGTGAGGGGTTTCGTTGCAGCCTTCCTTATATGAATTCAGAAGAGGATCCAATGCTTTTTCGGCGCTGGATACCCGGAGACTCTTTGGACAAAGCGGCTTTTGGGTTTGAACAACCGAAAATAAACAGGCCCGTTGTCGCGCCAGATATCTGTTTAGTTCCTGTACTCGGCTTTGACAAATCAGGACATCGTCTAGGTTATGGCCGCGGCTGTTATGACCGTGCGATTGGTGGGCTAAGGGAAGACCAAGATGTTATTGTCATTGGTATTGGTTTTGATGCTTTGCAGCTTGAAGATGTTAAATGGGACCATTGGGATCAGCAAATGGATTACATCATTACTGAATCAGGTTTGATGAAATTTTAAGGATATAAGTTTTGAAAATTTTATTTTGCGGTGATCTTGTTGGGCGCACGGGTAGGCAGGCCATCATAGATCATTTACCC
>CAYGJW010000192.1:0-2312 GCA_964350415.1 uncultured Alphaproteobacteria bacterium | reverse complement strand
TGTCAGATTGGTTTCAATAATATTTTCAAAAGGATCCGTTACTTCTTCAAAAACAGGCGAAAGCTTTGCCACCCCGGCGCAATTGACCAGGATATCAATCTTGTGATTTTCTAGAATGCTGCTAACTATTGGGCCACG
This sequence comes from uncultured Alphaproteobacteria bacterium, assembly GCA_964350415.1. GTDB lineage: Bacteria > Pseudomonadota > Alphaproteobacteria > CAYGJW01 > CAYGJW01 > CAYGJW01. The sequence continues at coordinate 2,174 of CAYGJW010000192.1, read as the reverse complement.
ATATGCCTTGTCGGTAATATCAAGTGCATGCACATGACAATTGCCGCCAAGTGCTTGAATTTCTTGTTGTACCTCAGCTAGGCGTTCTTCATTGCGGGCGATGCCAATAACTGTTGCACCAGCTTGCGCAAGGACCTGAGAAAAACGGCGCCCAAGCCCCGAGGAGGCACCTGTAACAAGGGCTGTTTTGCCTGTTAAATCATAGAGATTTTTCAAAAATTCTTCTTGCATAACAGCCCTCATTTTTTAAGTAACAGTTTTTAAGCTTCCATTTCCAGCGAGGCCATCAGCTCGCGCCATTCGCGTGGGTTCATGCCGCTGTCTTCTTGTGTCACTTTTTGGCCTTGCAGCATTTTCTTCACTGTAACAAGGGCGGGCGACGACAAGTGACAACCACCAACTTGATAGTCATTGAATGCTTCTGCTGTATGCGGCACCCAACGCTCTAGGATATCTAGCATTGCTTTGGCGTAGGCTTGAATTTCATATTGTGCATGGTCATCAGCACGCAAGCGAATAAAGCGCATGAAGTTATGCAGATCGACTTTCCAGTACCACTGCGTGTAAACGTTAACCGGTAAGTTCATACGGGCAAGTTCACGGGCCAGACCTTGCTTTTCATCGCAGACTTTATTGCCGTTCTCATCTTCGTTCATCAGCTCAAGATATTCATCAAATGAACGGGCTGCATTTACTTTTAAGATTTCCAACGCACGCTGAGCCTCTTGCCCAGAAAGTACATTGCCGCGACCCTGGTTGTTAGTTTGCGACTGCGCAGCCATATTTTCCGCATCAGGAATATAAAACTCACGATCCATCACAGAATAACGTGCAGAATATTCATTCACATTCGCTGTCCGGTGACGAATCCATTGACGTGCAATGAAAATGGGTAGCTTAATATGCAGTTTAATTTCGCACATTTCAAAAGGTGTTGTGTGCCAGTGACGCAGCAAATAACGAATAAGACCACGGTCTTCACGGGTTTTTTGTGTCCCTTTACCGTAGGAAACACGCGCAGCCTGTACAATCGCAGAATCGTCGCCCATATAATCAACGACACGAATAAATCCATGATCAAGGACGGGAATCGGCTTATAAAGAATTTCTTCAAGCGCCGGTACAACGGGCCTTAACGTTGGTGCACTTTGACCACGAATATCATCAATTTCTGTTTTTTGTACTGCACTAATCGCCATTGTATAAACCTCTTTAATCTCTACGAGAACACTCAATCTAATCACCACTTTATGCGTTTGGGGGAAAATTGCAAGAAACTCTGCATGGGGGCTTCCATAACCCTATGAAAAGTGGTATATTAAAGATGCTAGGAAACTAGCTATGGCGATAAACGTTTTACGTAATAACCGTTATGGACCCGGGGGGCGGAACCCGGCGCCTCCACCAGAATTGATTGGCAACGTGCAAAAAACGATCAAGTTTTCGGTGGAACGAATCAAAAAGTCTACCAGCAGGTAGTCAATTCGATTGGGGGCGAAATAGGATCGACATGCGTCTAAAGGTTTAACTTTCGTTCGGTATGGTACCGCTGTTATCGGGCCACTATAGATGAATGCCAAAACAGGTATTAAATCTGCGAACCTAAACTTTGCAACTGCTAACAAATCAGCGTCTTTCGGTGCTGCAGTAGCTGCATAACATTAGGTGAGCGCGGTTCGGGGGGCACCGGGCAACAGAAGCCCCTCACTTTTCTTATTTACATTATCCTTTTTAAATAATAAATCTCCAGCTCCGCTCCCACCTACAGGAAGATAAACCATGGGCATGTATTACAGAATAATCAAAGCAACGGATTCGCAGCTGCAAGAATTTCATGATACTCCTGAAAAAATAAGTCGTTTTATATATCGGGATGACTTTGATACATCAAGCTTGTCTGAGTCTAAGAAACCGAGATTATCGCTTCGAATTTCTTATATGCTAGGCCTAAAAAGACGCCCTGAGAAAGATTCAGACCTTGTTGTTACCCATGAAAAATGGCAAGCACCCGAAGAAATTGAGATCGATAAGTCTTGGCATGTTATCCATTATCTTTTATGCGGAAGTGTTTGGGAGGGTGACCAACCTGGATCATACCTATTAACAGGCAAAAAAATTGGGGGCTGACACCTAACATTTAAGAAGTTAGGATGTCGAGATGTACGTAAAGCATT
>CAYGJW010000191.1:0-2404 GCA_964350415.1 uncultured Alphaproteobacteria bacterium | reverse complement strand
CTATAAAAGACGTTAAGTTCAAAGAATCTAGGGATGCCGGGCGCCTGATGAAAGCTCTGGAGCTGCTTAGTCACGGAATGGGCGATGGGAGCGTCACACTCAGCAAACAAACATGCTATGCCTCTGTTCTTGGGAAAAGCGCATGCACCTCTGTCATGAGCATCACCCAATATCAAATCACGACTGCAGTTATCGACGGACTCAAAACAAAATACAGTAAACTCAGCACGTTGGAAAAACGAGCATTACAAGCTGTAAAAGACAAGTGCTTAAAATTTGATAAGGAAGATGAAGTCGATGGATGCGTCTTCTATAAAATCAAATTCTATCCGAATAAGAACTCTAAAAAGCATACCAAACTTGAAATCAAGATCGGAAGGCTTAGCCCTGAATGCGATTGCGAAACCACAACAACAATGACAACAGGCATGGGAACACCGCCAACAACAAGCGCTGAGGCCATTGCTGATCTGGACCTCATCATTTTGAGGGACGGCTCATTTTCTGCAACCGCAGCTGCATTCCAAGATTCAGATTTTGTTAATGATCAAACGGTTTTTACAAACAATATAAATACAGGATTGTTAATACCACGATTAAATATGCTACTGACAAATATTGGCTTCACTGCAGCAGAACCCCAAAGATCTATGTTTGTTCAGGAAATCCTACTTGCTGATAACACCATAACAGTTGGCAGCCTTCTATCCAGAGAAGGGCTTATAACTGCAGGGGAACAAAGCTTTATTCAGAATAATATGATTACGGGCCTAAGCGCTAATCTTCAAGGCATCATAGGAATATCTAATATTTATAACTTTGGATCACTATTAGCTCTCAACAATCCAACTTTGTTTGAAGCGGCTTACTTTATAAATTTGGCTTTTGCTAACGGATTGTTCCCTAACATTGACTTCAAACAAGTCTTTGATTTCTTCTCCCAATCTACGGCTAATATTATCCCGAATCTAACCGCTGCTTTTGACGACTGGATCATGAAACACTGTTCGGCAACGACGATGACATCTGTGATGACAGGCGGCGATGTCAGCAGCCTGAAAGATATGAATACCAGCAAAACATATCCTAAATCTTTTGATCAAGAAGCGATCTTCTGCATGATGCAGAAACACCAACCTTGGTGGAATTATAAAGGGTATCGCTATCGCACCGACTTCAAAAATAAAGAGCACCGTACTGTCTGGCAGCGCATTCAAAACAATGAAATGCTTATTTTAAAAAGAACCAACAAAACGGAAGATGGCGGCCGTCTTTACGATCTCTTCAGCATGAGCAACCTTAAGAAAAGATTGCACCGTATCCGTATTGACCGTGAAAAACTGCACAGTCCAGCCCTGGGACAAAAAAAGTATATGCAAACCAATGAAGCTATTGGCTGCATGACAGATGCTTTTTATAATCTTGCACTTCAATCAAGGGGTTGCGGCAAGGTGACCATTGGCGGCAAAGAATTCATGATTAGCCCGAAGGAAACACTGAACGGCACAGCCCTCGATCAAAAAAAGCAAGCCAAGCGCTTAGTGCGCATTGCTCAATACCTGAAGAAAGAATTTAATAAACCAGACCTTAAAGAGCGTGCAACAAAAGCAGCAAGAAGAGAAAAACTATGCCTTAAGGTGTTCTCTGAATCAAATGATGAAATCTGCTATAAACTTTGGGTCCAGGACAATGGCAAAAAACTGCACTCTGTCTACTTCACCCTGAAAAGCACGATCACCATGTCACTGATAACAAATCCAAATAGCGCCTTGTGTGCCTGTGTCATCGCTGCTCGGACGAAGATGCTCGCTGCCATTGAGGCACAAAAGCAAATTTTGGGACAAATGACTGTGAACGGGATGCAAACGCCGATTGGAGTGCTCGTAAATATAGACTACACAAGCACTCAAATAACTCCTGCAGCACTCCTACTTATTGCAGAACTTAGCAATGCCTTCAGGCAATTAAACAGGGCAATCTCTAATGATCTATCTATGGATATATCAGCCTGCGTTAGGGAAAACTCATAAATTAGAATGAACTTCACTAAGGTAAGGGCTTGGGTTTTCAAAGCCCTTACCTTAGTGCTCTATTTATAAGCACTATACTTTAGATGCAATAGCTTGAAAAATATTTTCAATACTCTTGTGATGCTTCTTTCCTCTTTTTTTATGCGACCCTCTCGACATTTGAAGAATATTCAACCTTTATTTTAAACCCTATAAAAACAAACAATTAACAATAAATTATTAATAAAAAACAAAACAACTAGATTAAAATATATGCAAAACTATAAAAGGACAAAACAATAAACACAAACATATCTATAACAATGAAAAACCATTATTATTTTTTAATTTTTTTACTTACACTACCACCTTATTATCAAGTCACGGGAGAAATA
>CAYGJW010000190.1:0-2468 GCA_964350415.1 uncultured Alphaproteobacteria bacterium | reverse complement strand
TTTTCAGGCTCAGGCGTCGGTAAATCCTCACTCCTTTCAATGATTGCGCGCTATACGCACTCAGACGTGAATGTTATTGGCCTGATTGGTGAGCGAGGTCGTGAGCTGCGAGAATTTATTGAAGACAGCCTTGGCGCCGAAGGGCTCAAAAAAAGTGTAGTCATCGTCGCAACATCGGATGAATCCCCACTGATGCGTAAGCGCGCGGCTTATCTGACACTAACCATCGCTGAGTATTTTAGGGACCAAGGCAAAAACGTACTCTGCCTATTTGACAGCGTCACACGTTTTGCAATGGCTCAACGTGAAATTGGCCTTGCTGCCGGTGAGCCCCCCTCATCAAAAGGCTACACACCCAGCGTTTTTTCCGAACTCCCGCGCTTGCTAGAGCGCGCCGGCCCTGGGGAGGGCTCAGGCTCAATCACAGGACTTTTCACGGTCCTTGTGGAAGGGGATGACCATAATGAACCGATTGCAGATGCGGTACGCGGGATTTTAGATGGTCACATTGTTTTAAGCCGTTTAATTGCTGAACGTGGCCGTTTCCCAGCCATTGATGTTCTGAAAAGTATTTCCCGTACCATGCCAGGCTGCAATGATCCGCATCATACGAAGCTGATTAATAAAGCAAAGAACTTACTTTCTGATTATCAGCGTATGGAAGAGCTGATTCGTATCGGCGCCTATCGCAAAGGCAGTGATCCTGCTGTTGACCAAGCAATCACCTTATTTCCAAAGCTTGAGGCGTTTTTAAGCCAAGAAATGCATACACCTGTTACCCTAGATGCAGGTTATGCTGAGCTTGAACCACTTATTGCGCCTTATATAACAAACAATCAATAGCTAGGTTTAATAAACGATGCGTACACTTCGAACTCTGATCCGTATTGAAGAAGCTAAGACAGGAGATCTCACCCGCGAGCTTAGGGCCCTCGAACAAGCAAGCAAGGACCTTGAACATCAAATCAAGGTCCTTGAAGATGAACGGGCAAAAAGTAAGACTTTTTGTGAATCTGCTGATTGGAAAGCACTGCAAGACTATGCTCCTTTTTCAGAACGTATTCAGCAAGATATTAATAATCTTAGAAAATCTTTAAAAAGCGCTCAGCAGAAAGAAAACCACGTACGCGGTCAGTTACAGGATATTTATTCTGAACAGAAAAAATTCGAGCAAACGATGGCAGAACGTAAAAAAGAACGTCTTAAGCAGCTCGAAAAACAGGAAGATCAGGAGATCGACGACCTGATGTCCTTAAGGGGCGGAAAGAAAAACGACTAAATGGAAATAAGGCGGTCCATGATAACGTTTACTTTGTCTGTTATGCGCTTAAAGTCATGGGACAAAAAGGCTTCTGGTGTCTGAGTAAAAAGGCTCGGGCTTAGATCTTCAGGACAATTCTCCATAACACCGCGCACAGCATCCGCATTCATTTCCATATGACATTGAAATCCGTACACCTTTGGACGGTATCGTATAATTTGCCGGGGACAGCCTTCACTTGTCGCAAGAACCTGACAATCCCTGGTTAATCCTGGCATATCACCATGCCAATGTGTTACATCAAAGACATCAGAAAACCCCTTTAATAAAACATCTTTCTTGCCTGCTTCAGTCAAAGAAATTGGAAATACACCAATTTCCTTTTCCGGACTTTTTTCAACGGGTGCACCGAGGGCTTCTCCAATAACCTGTGCCCCTAAACAAAAACCAATAACAGGTTTGTCCGCAGCGATCATCTGTGCAACGAAATTAATTTCACGCTGAAGATAGCGATGCTTCTTACTGTCTCTCGGACTTTGAGGACCTCCCATAATTACAAGATAATCGATATCCGAGATATTAGGAAAAGGATCATTTTTATAGGCTTGAGTTCCTGAAAACTGGTGTCCTCTTTCCTGAGCCCACTCCGTAATAGAACCAGGTGTTTCAAAGAAAGCATGCATAATATAATGACCACGCATAAAAAACCTCTTAATGATATGAAATTATTTTATCCAACATACAGCACCCTACTCGAAATAAAAGCCCCAATACAAACCAAATGCTATTGCGAATCACTTGCAATAAGTTCTTGCAATTGCGAACCATTTGCAATAAGGTGGTTCTTAGGAAATATTTTGTAAGGTTAATTTTATGCAATTCTCAGACCTTTTCTCAATGAGTGCAGCACAACGGCTAACGGTCGCCCTTGGCCTGAGCTCTATGCTTTGGACATGTGTTTACTTCGCCTAAAACTTTTTGTTAGTCTTTCATTATGAACTCTAATCTTGATGCCATTTCGCTCGAGAACATTCACGCCGGCTATCACAATAATACAGCCTTAGACAGCGTCACAACCTCTTTTAAAACAAATTCTTTAACAGCCATTATTGGCCCAAACGGCAGCGGAAAAAGTACGCTCCTGAAAGTTATTATGGGACACCTTTCGCCTTTCCAAGGCCAAGTCCAATTTCCAGCTTTCAAAGCT
>CAYGJW010000189.1:0-2478 GCA_964350415.1 uncultured Alphaproteobacteria bacterium | reverse complement strand
GTTACGGCGTGCCAACCCATCTTTACCAGAGTAGGACTCGCGAATCCGTGGCCCTTGGGAAAGTATCCCCAGAAGCTTATCTTTTTCCCTATACCTCAAACCACCAACCATAAACTCAGCACTCCCGCCCAAGGCAAGGATCTTTGTTCCTGAAAGATCAACTTCAGATGTACCGTCAGAAGCAGTTGGACCATGCCCCAGCGTCAAGCGACCAAAACTTTTACTGTCCATCCATACATCCGCAACCCTTGCACGGAAAGGCACCCGGTTATCAGCCTTTGTATCGATGTCAAAATTCAGTGTATCATGGGTTGGGATCTCAACCTCAAGCTTTGCCCCTGCTGTTACGTCTTCCGTTAGCTCACCATTTGCAACAAAACGGACACGGCTTTTCGAGTTTCCGTTATCTGCATGAAATAAACGGCCCCGATGACCATCATCCCCATAGACAACCGTTCTGCTGATATGACCCGACACCTCCAAAGACGTTTTTTTGCTCCCTGACTGGACAATTAATGGCTCACCAAGGATGGTTTTACGCGCACTATTTTTCTGCGCTTCTGTCAATTCTGTGGGCGGGGCCAATACATGATCTTTAGGCGGCGTATAAACAACCTTTTTATGCTCTTGCTGTTTCTGATTTTCTTCCAAGCGTATAAGCCTGTCTGTCAACATGCTCAGCTTGTTTTTTAAGGATTGGATTTCCTCTTTGGGCGTCAATGCGGCCTGTACCGTACCCCCAAACATCAACACAACAAAGGGAAAGAGCAACAAAAATAAATACAGACGTGAAACAGACAATGCAAATCCCCCAAATTATAAAAAACACAAGTGAATCGTACAAAGTTTATAAGAATTGTACAACGGAATATTTCATGCAATGAATTTCGTAGCAATAAACTGTGTTTTAACAACACAATTTGACAAAAAATATGGCAATAACCTGTATTATTAATAATACAGGTTATTGCCATAACATTAAAACACAAGATTGATCTTGCTGTCTAAATCAACCACAAACCATACACATCGGCGGGTAAACAGGCATACCGCTCGGCAATAACGAGCCAATGGCCTTACTCGCTGCAGGAGCAGGATTCGGCCCTCCTATCAAACCAAGCACTGAAGTATTATTCATAATTGCCGGCCCAGCATAAGGACTCTTAACACTATCGTCCATGAGCCCTGGACCCGTGAGATCTGAAAAACTAAACAGTGTTTCAACTTGCTTCTGATGCTTAGGATTACCACCATGCTGATGGACGGCTTTTACCGGTACAATGACGATATGATCAACACCATCATACTGAAAGTGCAAAATAGACGCCCTGACATTGGTTTCTGTCACGGCTTCAATGACCCTGGTGCCTTGATCCGGTCCTGGCGCTGAAGCTTTCTGAGCAAGATCACTTTGTTTTTTAAAAAAACCATCAACCTTTTTTCTTATGGCCTCAGGTAAGTTATCTGCCATGTGATCAAGTTTACCAGGCACAACCTTCGCTGTTCCATCTGCAAAGTGTGTTGTGTACATTTTACGGTCAATTTGCGTGATACCTGTGATTTTCAATCCCTTAGGCATCGCATCAGCATCAACTGTACTTGACGCCTCCTCTGCACGAACACTTGTCACCGACAACACAATTGCAGCAACAAGAACTAAATACTTTGTCTTTTTCATTTAATTACTCCTTTGATACAGTATACAACACTTAAGCAAAAAAAAAACAATAACGAGTTATGTTTGCAATGCATCTATTCATTGATGAATTATTCAGACCAGTAAACGGTTATAGGAACGTGCGCTTGGGACAGTACTGCAGCAATGGGATATTGTTTATAGTCCCTAGTTTCGAGCGCTTTCTGGTAAACATCCCACTTATCTTTTCCCGTAATATGCAGGAAAATGTGCTTACTTTGTAGCAGCGCCGAGAGCGTCATACTGATGCGCGGATAGGGAGAAATTTCCGGATTGGTGGCAATAAAAAGGTCTTTGTTTTCCAAACTAATACCGGCATCAAGACTGGCCTCATCCGGAAACAAAGATGCGGTATGGCCGTCCCCGCCCATTCCTAAAACCACAACCTCAAAAGGCATTGGGACTGCCTGCTTAAAATCTATATTTAAAGCCTCAACAGCGGCCTCAGGGCTTGGGTGACCTGTCTTTAAGCTATGAAATGTCATACCTGTGTCTTTAACGAGATTCTCAGATACAAGCCGTGCATTACTATCTTTGTGATCTTCTGCAACCCAGCGCTCATCAGCAAGCGTCACATGCACCCGCCCCCAGTTCAGGGGCTCTTGCGACAAAGCCTTAAAGAAGGGCATCGGCGTGCTACCACCAGAAACAACAAAACTGACTTCCTGACGCTGCTTAAATCCAGCCAGCAACGCACGCGTCACATCACCGCTCAAAGCCAGAGCAAGTGCATCACGGTCTTCGAATTTTTTTTCCTTACAAGCGTTCAATTTCCTGCCAAT
>CAYGJW010000188.1:0-2530 GCA_964350415.1 uncultured Alphaproteobacteria bacterium | reverse complement strand
ACTTGATGATTTATGGCATGAGATTGAAAGTCTTGATAATAAAATCTCAACGAAAAGCCAAATGAAAATGCTTAGGGAAATTAATAAGCTTATCGCTCGCACGTCGCTTTGGCTTTTGCAAAATGGCAAAGCGACCTTGCACATAGAAAGTGATGGTAGCTTCTTCCTTGATGCAACCCGCCAGCTTTCGAAAAACCTTAAATCAATTCTCGACCGTGATGAAATAGAAGCAATTAATCAGCGCGTTAAATACTATACGAATCTTAAGGTTTCGAAAAAACTTGCCGAGCGTATTGCACAAATGCCTTTCCTTTCTGCGAGCTTTGATATTGCCCGTATTGCTCATTCTGTTAACTCAACGATTCCGAAGGTTGCTCGAGCTTACTTTACGATTGGAAAATTCTTTGAATTTAATTGGTTGCGCGAAACGATCTCAAGTATCGACGCTCAAACAATTTGGCAAAAAACTGCAATTTCCAGCCTTACAGATGAGCTTTACTCGTTCCAGCATGAATTAACCGAGCAAATCCTTAAGACACGCTCTCATGCGATGGAAACGGACCCTGTGGGCATATGGACAGCAGCAAACTATAGCCAGGTTAGACGCACACTACAGATTATTACAGATCTTAAGGCAACCTCTGCTGTTGATCTTGCAATGTTTGTAGTTGCGACAAACCATATCAAAGAGCTGATCGCCATCACATCAAAGAAACGCAAGAACCCAAATAAGTCTAAAGATCCGAATGGAAGCCTTAAGCTTGCAGCAAGCTAAGGGCTTGTTTTCTGTTTCATTGATCAGTTTTTAAAGACGAGACTTGATTAACCTCAAGAAATTCTTATCTTAAGGCTATGGCGTACACTTTTTATATTGGAATTTTTTCATGACACTAAAATCACGTGGATCTAAATCCATATTTTTTGCCACTCTTATGACTCTTAGTCTCAACAGTGTCGGTTTTACAGAGCAGAGCAATCTTGACACGATCTTAAAGTCTAGCAATCAAAGTTACCAGATTGTTGCGACAGTGAATGATCATCCAATTACCAATTTTGACTTGATAAACCGTTTGCATTTTGTACTTTATTCCTCGCAAATGCCGCGTACAAATGATGCTATGAAACGCCTAGCTCCGCAAGTTCTGCAAGGACTTGTGGATGAAACGATTTGTCTACAAGAAGCGAAAAAGCACGGCATTGAAATTACAAAGCAACAAGTAGACCTTATCAAAACACAACTTGAACAAAATAATGGGCTTGCTGCTGGCGGCCTTAAGAAAAACCTGCTTGAGCAAAACATTCATTACCGGACGGTTCTGGGTCAAATAAAGGCAAGTATTGCCCGGAGAAACTTTGTTACAGAACATATTGCGCCACGCCTTAAAATAGATAGCCGAGAAGTTAACCAAAGACTTGCTGCCATAAAAAAGCACCTGGATAAGCCGCGCTATCGCCTTTCAGAAATAAAACTTACCGCAGGAACGCCAGCGCAACGCGCAGAAATTCGATCTTTCTCCCGTCAGCTGGTTGATGAAATTAAAAAAGCACCTGCTGGACCTCAGCGCGTTAAAGCTTTTAAAGCATTATCTGATCAATTTTCATCGACACAAAGCGACGATGAAAACAGATGGCTCCATGAAGGTGCGCTTAAGGAAGAGCACCGGGCAACTTTACATTCAATGAAGATTGGCGATGTTTCTCAGCCTATTCGTATTCGTGAAGACGAGTACCATATTCTTCTTCTTGCAGATAAGCGCATGCCTACTGAGGCTCCTAAAATGGTTGAGAGTATAGAACTTCACCAAGCTTTTATTCCCTACCCGCCAAAAGCCTCGGCAGGAGATAAAAAATCATGCCAAGACCGCTTATTAACATTGAAGTCTACAATTCAAAACGAGCATGACTTAGCCACAGTCAACCAGCGCCTAGGCGGTGAGCGCCCTTGCCAATTAGGCCTTATTAGCCTCACTCAGCTCCCTAACAATATGACAAAGGCCGTCAAAGATCTTCCAATTCGGACACTTTCTGCACCAGTAGAAGTTGAAGGGGGATTAGCACTGCTCATGGTCACTAAACGTGAAAACGCCCGTGATGACATTCCTTCTCATCTTGAACTCATGCACCAAATTAGAACTGAGAAGATGGAAGCTGAAGAACGCAAATATTTCCGTAACCTTAAACGCGGGGCAACGGTTAGTGCCTCATTCTAACGCTGCGTCAGAAATTGAGAAACAAATCGAATCTCTTCCGTCATTAAAAGAAACGATCGTTTCTAATAACTTGCTTGCGCGCAAGTCTTTGGGGCAAAATTTTATTACTGACGGTTCTTTAACGGATAAAATAGTTTCAAATGCTGGTGACTTATCTGATAAGGTCGTCGTTGAGATTGGTCCTGGTCCTGGATGTTTAACGAGATCGGTGCTTAAGGCTAAAGCGAAAAAGGTCGTTGTGGTTGAAAAGGATGAGAAGTTCTTGCCATTTTTAGAAGAGTTAAAAAACATCACCGAGTCTGAATTTGAAATATTAAATC
>CAYGJW010000187.1:0-2600 GCA_964350415.1 uncultured Alphaproteobacteria bacterium | reverse complement strand
TACTGAAAGAAACACACGCCTTAGAAACACGGGTAGCAATAACGCCTGAGGTTGTTAAAAAGTACGTAGAATTGGGGTTAAAGGTTTGTGTCCAATCAGATGCAGGCAAAGCGTCCGCATTTACAAATGCATGCTTTAAAGATGCGGGTGCTGCGATTTGCGAGACAGATTCAGAAACGATTAAGGATGCAGATATTGTGCTAACGGTGCGTCCGTTGGATGATGCATTGGTGAATCAGCTGAAAAAAGGCTGTGTCCTGATTGGAATGTTAGAGCCTTATGATCATAAAAAAGGTCTGGAGAATCTGGCTGTGCAAGGCGTCACTGCATGTGCGATGGAGCAGTTGCCGCGTATTACCCGGGCGCAAGTTATGGATGTTTTATCATCACAAAGTAACTTGGCTGGTTATAAAGCTGTGATCGAAGCAGCTTCTTACCTGAAAAAAGCTTTCCCAATGATGATGACGGCAGCAGGGACGGTTGCGCCGGCGCGCGTGGTTGTACTCGGGGCCGGCGTTGCAGGATTACAAGCCATTGCAACAGCTAAGCGTATGGGCGCAATCGTACAAGCCTCTGACGTCCGCCCTGCGGTTAAAGAGCAAGTGGAAAGTTTAGGCGGCCGTTTTATCGAAGTGAAATCGGAAGATGATAATAGCGGCGAGGCCAGCGTATACGCGAAAGAAATGAGTGACGATTATAAGCGCAAGCAAGCTGAGGCTTTGCACAAGGCCTTAAAAACTGCCGATATTGCGATCTGTACGGCACTTATCCCAGGTAAGCCAGCACCCAAGCTTATTACCAGTGCGATGCTGAAAGATATGCCGGAAGGCAGTGTTGTTGTGGATATGGCAGCAGCGCGCGGCGGTAACTGTGAAGGCAGCGTTGATGGTGATATCGTGCAAGTAGGGCATGTGACGGTCATGGGTGCATCGAACTTAGCCGCCCAGGTGTGCAGGGATGCCAGCAAGCTTTATGCGAAAAATCTGTATCACTTTGTTGCGTTGATTACAAAAACAGAGCCCCTGAGTATTGCCTTGGATCTTGAGGATGAGGTTGTTGCAAAAACTGTGGTTACTCACGATGGCCAAGTGCGCTTTTAAAGGAGAGAGTTATGCAAAATGATAAAATTGCCGACGGATTAAAAGATCTTTCTACCAGAATTAGTGATGCCACTGATGTTTTACTCAATGGCGCTGTTCAAATCCCTGAGGCGAGCTCAAGTCACTTTGTTATGGGGCTAACCGTTTTTATCTTGGCTGTATTTGTCGGATACCATGTGGTTTGGAAAGTAACGCCTGCATTGCATTCGCCATTAATGGCTGTTACCAATGCGATTTCCAGTGTGATTATTGTCGGGGCACTGATTGCAGCCGGACCTGAAGATGCTGGAATATCAAAGTATTTTGGACTGATTGCCGTCATTCTGGCGTCGATTAATATCTTTGGTGGTTTCATTGTATCCCAGCGTATGCTGGCGATGTTCCGGAAAAAATAATTAAGCTCGATACGGTTGAGACAAAGGAATTAGAATTATGAATCAAGATATTGCAGCGCTTCTTTACCTGCTATCATCGGTATGTTTTATCCTGTCGCTTAAGGGGCTTTCGTCGCCTAAAACAGCGCGAATGGGGAACTTTCTTGGGATGTTTGGGATGGCTGTTGCCATTGTCACAACCTTAATGGATCCAGAAGTCACAACCTACGGCTATATTATTACGGGGATTGTTGTCGGTGGCTTCATCGGTACGGTCATTGCATTGAAAATTCAAATGACAGCCCTGCCGCAGTTGGTTGCAGCCTTTCACAGCCTGGTGGGCTTGGCCGCGGTTTTCGTTGCAGGTGCCGCGCTGTATGCCCCAGAAGCTTATGGTATTATCTCAGCAGAAGGTGTTATTTATACCTCCAGCCTGATTGAGATGGGTCTGGGCGTGGCGATTGGTGCTGTAACCTTTACAGGATCTGTTGTGGCCTTTGCTAAGTTACAAGGACTTATCGGCGGTAAGCCCTTAATCTTCCCGCTGCAGCATCCGTTAAATGCATTGCTTGGGCTATCGATTGCAGCTGGTATTGGCTATTTCGCAATGAGTGGCGGTATTGAGATTTTCTGGATTGTTGTTGCGCTTTCTCTGGTCTTGGGCTTTATGCTGATTCTACCGATTGGTGGCGCTGATATGCCGGTGATTGTTTCCATGCTGAATTCCTACTCAGGCTGGGCTGCTTGCGGTATAGGATTTACCCTAGAGAATGACTTGCTGATTATCACTGGGGCGCTGGTTGGATCCTCTGGTGCAATTTTAAGTTATATCATGTGTAAAGGAATGAATCGCTCGATTGTCAATGTTGTGCTGGGCGGATTTGGAACAGACGCAGGCCAAGGCGGCGCAAGTGGCGGTGCAGCAGAAGAGCGCCCTGTGAAATCCGGAAGTCCAGAAGATGCTGCTTTCTTATTGAAAAATGCCAGCTCTGTGATTATTGTTCCCGGCTATGGAATGGCGGTTGCGCAAGCTCAGCATGCTTTGCGAGAAATGTCGGATATGCTGAAAGAACAAGGCATTAAAGTACGCTTTGCCATCCATCCTGTTGCGGGCCGGATGCCTGGG
>CAYGJW010000186.1:0-2637 GCA_964350415.1 uncultured Alphaproteobacteria bacterium | reverse complement strand
TATGAAACATTTTATTGCAATTGTTGCGTGTTCGTTTATTGGCCTAACAAGTTCTGTTCAAGCAGATTATCCGAATTTTATGGAAGGCAACGGGGAGCTTTTAACAGCTGAGTTTGTGCCTTTGTACGCAGCTGCCTTGGGCGGCAAGACAGAAGTTGAGATTAATGGAACGCTTTACACTTTAGAAGTTACCGGTGATAAGGCAGAATTTTTTGGGGAAGCTGGAAATAGTCTAAGTGCTCAGGTTGAAGCTGAAGCTTTAATCCGCATTTATCAGCGGGACTTGGATGATGGAGGTGTTGAGAATCTTATTGAAGCGCACCTTAAAGACTTATTTCAAGATGGTTCGTTTGTATCTGATTTTGTTGACAATATAATGAAATACTCATTTGTTCTTGACGGTGAGAACGTTGAATTTGTTTTACAAAGAACAGACAGCTAGAAAATTCATATTAAAGCTGCTGCTAAAATGTGTTTAGTCAGTAGTCTTAAATGTCTATTAATAAAGAGCTCTTCGGGGCTCTTTATTATATATGTTGAGCTCTACTTATATAATAAGTTATATTGACTTTTATTATTGTTTATATTAAGTTATATTATATGTTGTCATTTCTTAATGAATAGGAGTTTAATATGAAGCGTTATCTTGCAGTTGTATTTTGTTTGTTGGTTGGTTTTTCAGGTTCTGTACATGCTGATTTTCCAAAATTTAAGATTAATGGTGAAAAAACCATGTACTCGGATGTATCTGATGGGTTCATTTCGCTTTTTTCTGCGATTCTTCATGGTAAAGATTCAGTCAAGATTGACGGAAAAACCTACGGATTAGAACTTAGCAGTGCTGCTAAAAAGTATCTCAAAGAAGGTAAAGATGAAGTTAAGGAACTGAAGAAGCTTTATAAAGAGCATAAATCGAAGAAAGATGAAATTGCGTATGGTTTATACACATATATTTTCCAAGAAGGTATCGTTGTTGTGTTCGATAAAACAGAGGGTAAGAAAGCAAAGTATAAAATAAAAGCGGATGGAGAGACTGTTTATTTTTATCTAAAAGAGCAAGCGAAACCAGTAGCTAAGAAGCCAGCATCTAAGCCAGCAGCTAAGAAGCCAGCGGCTAAGAAGAAAGACAAAAAATCTTCTAAGAAAAAGTCTAAGAAGTAATTTCGAGTCTTTAATGTCTGTAAAAAAAGAGTCCTTTTGGGCTCTTTTTTTATGAATAATTTATCTTGTATCTCTAGCTTTGCACCTAATAATATGGCATAGAATGCTGGGTAAAACATATAACGGGAGTTTGCTGGTATGAAAAAGTTATTAGAAGGTGTTGTTGCTTTTAGGCAGCAAGTGCGCCCTGGTCTTGTTGATAAGTTTAAGGAGCTTGAAAATCAACAAGCACCGGATACCTTGCTTATTGCATGCTCGGATAGTAGGGTTGTTCCAAATCTTTTTGCTTCGACGAATCCTGGAGATGTTTTTGTCGTAAGAAATGTTGGTAATCTTGTGCCAGCATATAGTGACCCGAGCTTAGGAGCAGATCTGCAAACGAATTCAGAATATGCAGCAATTGAATTTTCACTGAATGCACTCCCCATTAAGGATATTATTGTTTGTGGTCATTCAAATTGTGGTGCAATGAATGCTGTTTTGACAGATTCATGCGCATCACTTCCGGCTTTGTATTCTTGGCTTCAGAATGCAGCGAGTACAAAAAAGAAACTCAAAGATACTGAGAGTTATTTAACGCACTCACCAGAAAAAGAAGTGGATACGTTGTCTCAGTTAAATGTTCTGCAGCAAATAGAGCATTTAAAAAGCCACCCTGTGATCAGCAAGCGCCTTGAGGAAGGAACTGTTAAAATTCATGGTTGGTGGTTTGATGTAGGGCATGCAGATGTTTATCAATATGATGCAAACACAAAGAAATTTACGCTTATAGACAAGCTTTAATTGTCAGTTTTTGTATCAGAAGATTAGGAATATCAAATGTTTAAAAAACCTTTTTATTTTATGCGTCATGGAGAAACAGATTGGAACCGATCTGGTGTTATTATGGGGCAAAAGGATATTCCACTTAATGATCAAGGTGCTCGTCAGGCCGAAGCCGCCCAACGTAATTTACAAGGTATTAAGCTGGGCGGTGTTTTCTCGAGTCCTTTGGAGCGGGCAAAACAAACGGCTAAAATTGTAACTGCGACTATAAATCCTGCTCAACAAATTGCTGAGATTACAGACCTAAAGGAATGCTGCTGGGGGCTGCTAGAAGGGGATAAGAAAATTGATGGCAACGAGGCTTTTATGGTCGATTGGCGCCAAGGTAAGGTCCCTGAAGGTGCTGAGAGCTTTAAAGACTTTTCTACTCGTATTATTGCAGCTATTAACGAATGCATTGAAAAATCTGGGGATTTTCCACCACTGATTGTTGCCCATGGTGGTGTGTTTTGGGTGCTTGATCAAATTTTAGGCATGCAGTCCCCATATTTGATGAAAAATTGTCAGATTATGTATGTTGAACCTCCAGTAAAGGGGGGAATGTATCGTGTTGTACCAATGGAGATCGAGGCGATAGAGCGGACGGGTTAAATATGAAGGGTCTAGACTAGCATAAACATCTAAAAAGGGTTTTAATGCTAGTATGAACAA
>CAYGJW010000185.1:0-2647 GCA_964350415.1 uncultured Alphaproteobacteria bacterium | reverse complement strand
GAAGAAATCAAAGAAAAGATTAGAACTTCCTGGAAATACGTTGAAGAAACTCAAGAGCCTACATTCAATGAGGGATAATAAGAATTACAGAGCTGCAATTCTTATTGGGGAGCTTATTAAATGCCGTGCGTATTTGTTAAATGCTGATTTTATCAAAGAAGAATCCGTTCTTAGTTATTATAAAGGATTAATTCATTGTTTTTCTTCCATAGGTTATTTGATGTACCCTGAATTAGTTCGTATAATTTACGAATGTAAAAAGATAGAAAAGAATAAAGGTCCTATTGATACATATTTATATTATTTAGCATGGGCTAAAAAAAACCAGGACTATGAGTCTTGTTTAATTCAACTCAATAATGAATTGTTAAATAAAACCATGCTAGATGAAAGCGGTTTCTTGGCACTTAATAAGAAAGGTTCTGTTGTTAAAAATATCTATGCCTGTATTTTAAGGAAGGAAAATCTTGGTGAATTGTACTTTCAAGGTGCTTTAGAAAACAATTGTGAATTGTTTCGACCTGCTTTTGAATCAGGGCATACAAATGTAGCTGACAGATTTTTTACACATCTCTTGTTTTCAGAATGCGAATATTGGAATAAATATTGTTACGATATCATGCAAAAATTGCATTCAGAAAATCCCAGTAGTCCAATTGACTATGCAGTAATTCTTGATGAGGGTATTGGCGGTAAGGTAAAAAAGGGAGAAGCCCTAAGATGGGCAGAGACAGCTTATAATAACGGCGAAAAGCTGGCTTTGAGAATTCTTTGCAGGCTATATTCTTGCAAAACCTTCGAAGGAAGAGACGATGTAAAAGCGCGTGAATTGACGCTTAAGGCCATTAAACTGGATAATAGGGCGTCGGACATGATCTTGTACGCCGAATTATTGCGTGGTGGGCGCGGTGGGGATGTTGACTACGCGCAAGCCTTTACCTGGGCAAAGACTGCCTATGAACTTGGAAGTATTAACGCCTCAGGGTTGCTTGGGACGATGTATAATGATGGAAATGGCGTACAAAAAGATCTGGAACAGGCTCGTTATTTTTATAAAGAGTACTTAGAAAAAAAAGAAAACTTAGGCTCAGACTTAGATATCTATGCTGTGCTTTGTTATTCTTACGCTTGTATGTGTTTCAACGGTGAGGGTGGCGTAGTTGATTATGTTGAAACTTTTGAATATGCTCATAAAGCTTATAAGCTTGGAGAACTCGGTGCAGGGGATATGCTTGCTTCGTTATATTATAATGGGCATAAGTGTTCTAAAGATCTTAAAAAAGCGCGTAAGCTTTTTAAGGAGCAGGCCGATAAGTTTCAAGATGGTTCATCTAGTTACAATTATGCATTAATGTGTTTTTCGGGAGAGGGTGGAGCATTAAATTTTGTTGATGCTTATAAGTATACTTCAATTGCATTTGAGCTTAATGAAAACTTAGCAGTTTTATTATTCGCAGAATTACATGGAAAAGGGCTTGGGGTAAAAAAGGATTTACCTAAAGCGCGTGAACTTTATATAAAAGCAATGAATATTCCATCTACAGTTGCATACTTTTATTATGCACAAATTTGCCTAGAGGAAGACAGTGATTTGGATATTAATGAAGTCGTAAGAATATGCCGTGAAGGATTAGAAAAAGAGCCCGAGTCAGCTTATTATCAATTTTGCTTTGCTGATGTTTTATGGGATGTTTTTAAAAAAGATGAGAATAGCGTTGACAAGCAAGAATTATCTGATTCCATAAATAAAGCAATTTGTATGGGGTCTGCAGAAGCCTTAATGCTTAAGCGCCAATTTGATCAGTATAATAGACGCAAGTTGCGATTGATGCAGCAAGAATTAAATGTTGCAGAATCTGGAGAAGACTCAGAATCAGATGAAGATGAATCGCAGGATGTAATAGAAATTAAATTTCCAGATTTAGAAGATTCCAATTTGGACGATGTAGACGACTCTTCAGAAGATGAATCACCTGCTGCTTCTGAAGACCTAAGTAATAGGCAGGAAGAAGCGGCTGTGCTTAGTGTTTCAGAGCAAGAAAACATGATGAAAGGTCAAAAAGCACAGTGGGCAGAAGATCGAAAACGTAAAAAGTCAAAAAAATATCGTCAGTGGTGTGAGCAGTCGATTGAGGCTAACCAGCAGCAGCTTCATAATAATAGGATCGATGGAATGGAAAATAATCGATTGTTTATTCTCCCTCCTAAGCTGGATATTGGTTTGCTTTATGCTGTTTTTAGCATGAAAAGGTACAAATTTCATAATTATACCTCACGTGATGCAATGAAATTATTTGAAAGTTTTGGATGTAATGTGGGGGTTAATGGTGAATCTTTTCACATTGAATATCAAGATAAGAAAGGTGTGATTCACAAATTTAGCACGCACAATTCTCATGGGCATGGTAAGGAAAATAAACTCTACCGCCCGACGAATTTATATTTGAAGCGTTTTTGTAATACGATTGGCTTAACGCAAAAGGTGATTGAAGGCTATCAAGCTTAATTCATACTGGTCTAGGGCCAGCTCTTTGCACCAGGGGTTCTGAGGAAACTGGATGCTGTGGTGTTTTTGTATTGGGGTCGAGGGGATAGTCCTTAAAAATTTGCTCATTGGGTTGCTGGGCTGTTATAAAGATCTGAATAC
>CAYGJW010000184.1:0-2648 GCA_964350415.1 uncultured Alphaproteobacteria bacterium | reverse complement strand
TGATAGCAGACCTCAAAAAACTGCTCAAAGAATCTTATTAGGTGTCAGCCCCAAAGTTATTTAGGAATAAATCATATGGTTAAAAAGATTTTTGGAACCGATGGAATCCGCGGTAGAGCCAACGAAGGTAACATGACCCCTGAAGTGGCTTTGCGCTTGGCGATGGGAATTGCAGCCCGGTTTAAGTCGAAGGTTTCTCATGGTGTTGTTATTTGTAAGGACACGCGGCTTTCAGGCTATATGATACAGTCGGCGCTGACTGCAGGATTCACAAGTATGGGTATGGATGTGATTCAAATTAGCCCGCTGCCAACGCCGGCTGTTGCGATGCTCACCCATTCTCTTCGGGCAGATCTTGGGATTATGATTTCCGCATCCCATAACCCTTATTATGATAATGGCTTAAAGATTTTTGATGGTAAAGGCTATAAACTTCCCGATTCGGTAGAGCGTGAAATTGAAGCACTTGCTGCGGACGTTTCAGGGCTTGATCGGGCCCACCCAAAGGACCTGGGCCGTGTCAGAATTCTTGATGATGCGCCTGGTCGTTATATTGAATTTGCAAAAAGGACATTCCCATCAGGAATGCGTTTGGACGGACTCAAGATTGTTGTCGACTCAGCCAATGGGGCGGCTTACCAAGTTGCGCCCCGTGTGTTTTGGGAGCTTGGTGCGGATGTTATATCAATCTGTGACCAGCCGGATGGTTTGAATATTAACCTTGATTGCGGGGCAACTGTCGGAAAAACTCTGAAAGATGCTGTGATTAAACATCGCGCGGATTTGGGTATTGCCCTTGATGGTGATGCGGATCGTGTGCTGATGGTTGATGAAAAAGGCGATTTTGTGGACGGAGATCGTGTTATCGCGGCGATTGCACAAAGCTGGCATAGCAAGGGTAAGCTGACAGGTAATGGCGTTGTCGGAACCATTATGTCGAACTTTGCGGCACAGAAATATATTGAAAGCTTAGGACTTGAGTTTGTGCGCTCTAATGTTGGTGACAGGTACGTTGTTGAAAGCATGCGCAAGGGCGGGTTTAATGTGGGCGGCGAACAAAGTGGCCACGTGATCTTAAATGATTATGTCACAACAGGAGATGGCATTATTGCAGCCTTGCAGATTTTGGCCGTACTCGTTGAAGAGCAAAAACCGCTCAGCTCCATGTCCGAGCTTTATGAGCCCATGCCGCAACGATTGATGAACGTTCAGGTGGAGAATCGATCTGCTGTGGATGCGCCTCAAGTACAGCAAGCAGTTACAGAGGCTGCAGACCAACTAGGAAGCCGCGGACGTCTTGTTGTGCGCCCATCAGGAACTGAACCGCTTATCCGTGTGATGGCCGAGGCTGAAACCATGCAAGAGGTTGATCAGGCTGTAGACCATGTCGCCCAGAGCATCCGTACAGTTTAGTTTGAACGTCGTAACATTACATTGAATAACGTATATATT
Organism: uncultured Alphaproteobacteria bacterium; assembly: GCA_964350415.1. Classification (GTDB taxonomy): domain Bacteria; phylum Pseudomonadota; class Alphaproteobacteria; order CAYGJW01; family CAYGJW01; genus CAYGJW01. The sequence continues at coordinate 1,196 of CAYGJW010000184.1, read as the reverse complement.
CTTTACTAATTCGAATAAGTTTTAGCTGGCTTCTCGGTATCATTTCAAAGAATCCTATTTTTACGGTTATAACACCTTGCGTAAGATGCGTGAGCTGCTATAAACGGCTCAGCTTGTGATTAAGCGAGACTGCAATACCTGTTCTAATTAAAGGAGTTAATGCGTGTATAGACTTTTATTCTTAATGTTGTTTTTTATGAATGTTTTTGTGGACGTTAAAGCTGAAGTGCCAAGTCAGCTTTGCCGCAATATTTGCGTTAATGTTGAAACACTTGATCCGCACCAGGTGTCAAGTGTTCCTGTGAAAACCATCGTTCTTGATCTTTTTGAAGGGCTTGTGCGTAAAGGCGCTGAAAACAAAACTCAGCCAGGCGTTTCAGATCGCTGGGAAATTTCATCTGACGGTAAAGTTTATACATTTCATCTGCGTGATAATGCAGTGTGGTCAAATGGCGATCCTGTTGTTGCAAAGCACTTTGTCGATGCCTTCAAACGCGCTGTTGACCCGAAAACAGCGGCAAAAGAAGCTTTTTACTTGTGGCCAATTGTTGAGGCCAAAGCCCTAACATCTGGTGACCAGAAGGATTTAAATACTCTGGGCGTAAAGGCTGTAAATGACCGTGTTCTGGAAATTCATTTAACCCAGCCAGTGCCTTATTTTCTTGAGATCTTAGCCGATTTAATGGCGGTGCCTTTGCATCCCAGCATGCTTAAGCCTATTGATTGGTCAAAGCCAGAAAGCATTGTGACCAATGGTGCTTATAAGCTTACAAAATTTAGGATTAATGAAGAGGTCGCCCTTGCAAAAAGTCCACACTATTGGGATAAGGATGGCGTAAAGATTCCGCAGTCTTTGTATAAAATTACAGCTGAATCAAGAACGATTTTCCAGCATTACCAATCCGGTGGCTTGCATGTCGCTTCTGGTATGCCAGAAGAAAACTATGCTTGGTTGCAAAGCAATCACCCGAATGAATTTAAATCGTCAACAGAGTTGGGTGTTTATTATTATGCGTTGAATATGACGCATCCGCTTTTTAAGGAGAATCTAAAGTTACGCCAGGCATTGTCTACGGCAACTGATAGAACAGATGTAACGGACACAGTTCAGCCTAAGCTGGCTTTGCGAAAGGCCCTTTCTTCGGCAATTGATCGTGAGGCGATTGCAACAAAGCTGATCAAGGGTAAGAAGCCCG
>CAYGJW010000183.1:0-2686 GCA_964350415.1 uncultured Alphaproteobacteria bacterium | reverse complement strand
TTCCTGGGCTCATCAAAACAATCAAGATTCGTTATAGCCATCAAAATTCAACAGCATGGCTTTTGCGTAAACTAAGCTCCTTTAAAAATATCGAACAACTTGAGATTACTGAATCAAACCTGAACGACAGAGACCTTAAAGAACTTGTGAAAAAACTTCCTCAGCTCAAGCATCTTCATACACTTGACTTAAGTAATAACAAGATTACAGTATCCTCTGCTAAAAAACTGGCACAACTTCTTAGTGAAACTCCGTCCATAACAACGCTTTGCCTAACAGGCAATAAGCTGTCAGGCCAACAAGAGCATCACGTATTCGAGACCATCGCCGAACACGCCGGCTTAGAAAACTCCCCTGAACAAGAGCAATCCGAAGAAGAACGACGCCTAATCAACATCCAATTTTTCAATAAAACTTTTCATTTCTTAGCACGTTAATACAAGTCAAACCTTGAGGCTCCTAAGCACCTTTAAAAAATATCAACGATTATCTTTTCTTTCCTGAATAACACTATTTGAACATACTTTTGCCTCTTGCCCGGCAGCAAAACCATTCTGCGTTAAACCCCTATCGTCGTTAAAATCACGCCTAAAATGATAACGTCGCTCCGCACATACCAAGGCAAGATAGCCCAACCTTAGATACCTTGCCCCCCTGTGTGTTGTAATGGGCTCTGTGTGAACAACAGTACCGCGCCTATCAAGCAGCTCAAAGCTCCCTGGATTATCTGGACTCACTCTCCAGCAAACAGCGGCTTGAAAATCATCAAGGTTACGGGGCGTTCGCATAAAAGCTTCACCATAAATCTCAGCCCGACCATTTGAGCCTTCAGCAAAGCCGCAGTTTTCTAAGCCCAAATCATCTTGAGGATGGCGCCTAAAGTGATAATGCTTTTCATCCGCTTTTCCGATACTCCTTACAAACTTTAAATACCCGTCATAAAGAGGCCTCGCCCCTTGTATTGTTCGGACTGTTTCAGTATGCAAAACCATTTCTTCCATATCTAACAAGAGCAATAGACTCGGATTATTTGGATCAATTCTCCAGCTAACAACAGCATTAAAATTAACATCTGCGCGGTTTGGCTTTTGGTATTTTGGATCGTAAAGCTTAATGTCTTTAATATTAGAAACAAAATAATGAGTCCACAAACAAGCATGGTCATTGGGATCACGACGAATTTTACGAGCTGAACCATCACACTTCACATTCAGATAACCTGCAGATAGCCCCCTTCTTCTACCCCCTTTTACGCTGATGTGCTCAATATGCAAAACGGTACCGCGTCTATCAAGCAACTCAAAATGATTAGCGAGCACGGGGCTAATTCTCCAATAAGCAACCTCTGAAAGATTAAGACCTGCATACTTAGAGCGACTTTTTATCAACTTTGCAGGAACATGGTGGTACTGTATTGCTCCAGCTCTTGGCACAGGATTATGAGCCCTGGTATTATTAAGCCCAACATTATTCGATCTGGTAATAAGTGCCGCATCCTCTGTATCCATGTCTTCTTGGCTTGAATCTGACTTTTCTGATAAATCAACAGCCTGCTTAAATGAATGTGTATTATTAAGCTTCCTTAAGCTCCGCTTTTTTTCACCCTGATTCTCTCTTTTTCTTTTTTTAGACTTACCATCATTATCTGATAAGGCATCTTCCCATATTTGATCCTCTATCGATTCTTCATCAGAGCTTTCTTCAGGATCTATGCCAGACAAATCTAAAGAATCCACCTTTTCAGAATATTTTGGCAGTAGATGGTATTCATGATCAATACAAATTAGCCTATAATCATGTGCATTATCTAAAAGCCTTTTTGAATCTAACAAGGCGCCATTTTCACTGCGCGCTTCAACTTTTGACTCCTTGAAGCCCACAACCAACTGATAAGAAATATTTTTAGGTAGATCTGCTAATTTTTGACGATCAACAACAATACCATTACCATCAAAAACATGAATACATTCTGGTTCTAAAGTATTAACACCCCAACTCTCAGGACTTTGCGCACTCAAGGATGGATAGAAAATAAAAACAACAGTAAAAAACAAACTAAATAAATTAAACATTACGCACCTTAACTTTAAAAAACTTAACAGCATCTAAAATAACTCAGAGGAACACAAAGTCAACAATAACACGCGCCTTTTGGGCACGCGCACGAACATGAAGCGTCACGACAAAAACTAGATAATTTGCAAAGAAGCCCCCGCAAATACGAGGGCTTTAGTTAGGGCAAAAGATCAATGAAACTTAAACCAAATCACTTACTGGAATTACCTCGCTTGCTTCAGATAAACGTTTTTCAATCGTTGGTTCATGTGTTGTGATCCAACTTTGACAAGGAGTTGTTTCATCAATGCTAAGTAACATTTTCCCAGAAGAATTTGTAACAAGCAAACCATAGTCATAGACCAACGTATAAGGAATCTCAGCAAGTGTTGCTTGGCGCCTCATCTTCATGCGCACAATAAATATTTTATTATGTACATGAAGAAATTTACTAAAACAAAGACCTTTATAATTATCCATAAGCTCAATAAAATGAGGTTTTGGATAGCCTACAAGCGCTTTTACGGCATTTCAACGGACAGGTCAAATAGCCTGAGGCCTGCTGCTTAAACAAGTTTAAGAACACGCAACTGCAAAACAACTTAAATACAATATAAAAAAACAATTACAC
>CAYGJW010000182.1:0-2728 GCA_964350415.1 uncultured Alphaproteobacteria bacterium | reverse complement strand
TGTTCATACTAGCATTAAAACCCTTTTTAGATGTTTATGCTAGTCTAGACCCTAACGAATAATCAGCATTTTCAAGGAAAACAACTAAATCGCCACAGCGCCACAACTCGTTGCTTTTAAGCCGGTTAATGATTCTTTCATACTCTTCATCATTGATATTATAATAAGCATGATCATACAGAGCCCGAATCACTTCCATTAACTTACTTGCGTACAGTGCAATTGCATCGTCATCAAGTATCGCAGCATCATCCATTAAGCTCTGAACCGTTTTATAGAACTGAGCATTTATGAACTCAGCAAGGGTACCGCAGTCTATGAACATTTCTCTTAAGTCTAAAGGAAGATCTCGGCGCATTAAAAGCAATTCATTAAGGGAATAGTGAAGCTGGCCTACAATATGCTCACGCACCTCCATTGGGATTCCCAAAGGGCTATTTTTGGGGGCCTTTTCTTGCCTTCTTATTAGGCGAGCAACTTCAATACGGTGTTTTCTGCCTCCTTAAGCTGCTCTGCAGTTCCCAAAAGGAAAGAAGCAACGGCATCCTCATTATAGGTCAGGGTAAATTCTGTCCCTTCATGGGATAAATTAAGCCGCCCTTCTCTAAAGGCAGTAATAATCCTACTCTTCTTAGAAAAACCACCCAATGCATTTTTAATTTTTACAAGCTTTGCATGCTCTTCGGGTGAGGCTTGGATTTGGTAAACAATCCCATCTTTAAGCTTAATTTCGATCCTACCCTCAGAAGCTGCAGCCTTTAGAATTTGAAAGACACAACTAGCAGATTACCTGCCACTTTGACTGCCATAATCTGTAAGATCAGGAATAATCGCTTGTAAGTTTTGCGTAAAACCAACAAAAAACAAAGCAAAAAATGAAATTTTTAATGAAAAATACTTCATGAATCAGTAACTCCTAGAAATTAAACACAATCTATTCTGTAAAATAAAACGGAAGTACACATAACAACATCAATAAAAAATGTCAATAAATATAAAATTATTAAATTTAAACACGTCAGCGCAATTTAATCTTTACATCCATACCCGCCACCGCCAGGGGTTTTTGTAACGAACACATCCCCTGATTCAAGCTCTGTTGATGCGGTGGAGGCTAAATCTTCACGAGCATTACCCTGCCGCAGCACATAGCTTTCAGCCACCTGGCCGTCACTGCCGCCTGCCAAACCAAAGGGCGGCACGATACGGTGATTCGCCAGAATTGATGCAGTCATTTTCTCGCGAAATTCCAACATGCGAACAGCCCCGTCACCGCCTGAGTATTTTCCCTGACCGCCCGAATCTTTTCGGACGCTGAATTCCTGTAGTAATACGGGAAAGCGTAATTCTAAAATCTCAGGATCTGTCAGGCGTGAGTTCGTCATGTGCGTATGCACCGCATCGGTGCCGTCAAAACCTGGGCCCGCACCTGAGCCTCCACATAAGGTCTCGTAATATTGATAACGGTCATTACCAAAGGTAAAATTATTCATGGTTCCTTGCGCCCCGGCCATCACGCCCAGCGCCCCATAAAGCGCATCCGTCACCACTTGCGAGGTCTCGACATTGCCGGCCACCACCGCAGCTGGGGCTTTGGGTGCTAGCATACAGCCGTCTGGGATAATCATCTTTACAGGCTTTAAGCACCCAGCATTCATAGGAATTTTTTCCTGCACCAGGGTTCTGAACACATACAAAACCGCAGCCCTGGTTACCGCGGAAGGCGCATTAAAGTTATTAGGCTGCACCTCAGAAGTTCCGGTAAAGTCAACGATGGCCTCACGAGATTGCGGGTCAATCGTAACAGCAACCTGAATCTGCGCGCCGTTATCCATCTTATAAGTAAACGCCCCGTCTTGCAGCTTGCTAATCACCCGGCGTACTTGTTCCTCCGCATTGTCTTGTACATGCCCCATATACGCTTGCACCGTTTCAACGCCATAAGTTTTGATCATCGCCTGCAGCTCTGCAACGCCTTTGTTGTTAGCGGCAATCTGCGCCTTCAGATCTGCGATATTCTGATCGGTATTGCGTGCAGGATATGGGCCTGAGGCAAAGGCCTCACGGATACTCTGCTCGCAGAATCTTCCCTTGTCGACCATCTTAAAATTATTAAATAGGATCCCTTCTTCATCCAGCGTTTTGCTCATGGGCGGCATAGATCCGGGGGTAATTCCGCCGATATCTGCGTGATGCCCGCGGGAGGCCACAAAGAATTGCAGCATGCCGTCTACCTCATCATAAACGGGCGTCACCAGGGTGATATCCGGTAAATGTGTCCCGCCATTATAGGGATCGTTAATTGCATAGACATCCCCAGGGTGCAGTGTACATTGCTCCACCACTGTGCGGACACTCTCCCCCATCGATCCTAAGTGCACAGGCATGTGCGGCGCATTTGCAACCAGCCCGGCCTTACGATCAAAGACCGCGCAAGAAAAATCCAAACGCTCTTTAATATTCACAGAATAGGCGACATTGGCCAAGGTTACGCCCATTTGCTCGGCAATCGACATGAACAGGTTATTAAACACCTCAATCATCACAGGGTCTGCATTTGTGCCAATTGCATACCGTTCCGGCAGCGCCTCAACCCGGGTTAGCACAAGGTCCGTACTCTTAGTCACTTCAGCTTGCCAGCCACTCGCCACGACTGTTGTGGCATTCGTTTCAGCAATCAATGCAGGCCCTTTAATGCAAGCCCCCACACCCAGCTCATCGCGTTTAT
>CAYGJW010000181.1:0-2750 GCA_964350415.1 uncultured Alphaproteobacteria bacterium | reverse complement strand
AAGCAGGACGGGTCGTTGCTTTCTTGGTTTTTGCAGTAGGAAGTTGGTCCAAGAAAATTTCCATGGCAACAGCGGTCCCTTTATAACCGTAGTGCTTTAGCAGAGTTGGGTGCAGCGTTCCAAAGTATCCAAGAATTTTCTTCGGACCCAATTGAATGGTGGCGCACTGACCTGGGTGATACCAGTCAGGCCCGCCTTGAACGATTTGCGCCTTACCATCAGTGATACCGTAAGCTTCCAGTGCGGCAAGGGCATCGGCTTTAATATCAAAGACATCGGCCTTGCGATCCAATTGATTCCAGTGTTTTGGACTGGTCATACCTGTGCGTAGTGCCGTGATGACGGACTGTTGTAGGTTGGGCAGGTGGCTGGCAAACTGCGGCCCAAGCTCAAACAATGCAATGCTTTTATTCCCGCGTGCGGCGTTTTGTTTTGCAGCCAGTAGTAAATTTCCAACGATGCTCGGGCGCATGGTATCAAGGTCTGCGCTAATGGGGTTTTCAACAACTAATTCAGGTGCAATGTCTGCGTCAAACTGTGCTGCATCTTTTGCTGCCATGAAAGAAAAGGTAATACTTTCCTGTAGTCCCCGGGTGCTGAGGGTGCGGCGTAGGTTTGAATCCTGGGTTTGGCGCTTGGTTAAAACTTGTTGCGGCAGGACATTCTGCTGAGGAAGTGGGGTGACAGGCAAATGATCATAGCCATACAGGCGTGCGACTTCCTCAATAAGGTCTTCTTCATAATGCATATCAATGCGCCAGCTTGGTGCGACACAGCTAAGGGCCGTGCCTGAACATTGAAGCGCTTGAAACCCCAGGTTTGTCAGGATGGATTGGACCTTATCTGACGGGATTTTCATGCCTAAGATTTTTTCAATACGGTCATACCTTAGGGTAAGCGCTGCCGGTTTGTCTAAGGGCACTTCACATAAATCAATTTCGGAAATGCTTGGTTTATTATCGCCTGCAAACAGCTCAATCAGATAAGTTGCGGCATGGATGCCCAGCATGACACTGTCCGGATCAATCCCGCGTTCAAAGCGGAAGCGTGCATCACTGAGGATATTAAGAGCCCTTCCGGTTTTGGCAACACTTATGGGTTCGAACCATGCGGATTCAATCAGTACGTTGGTGGTCTTTTCATCACAAGCTGTGCTCGCCCCGCCCATAACACCAGCCAATGAAATGATGCCACTGTCATCGCAGATCACGAGCATACCATCATCCAGTGTATAGGTTTGATCATCCAGGGCTGCAAACTTCTCACCTTTAGCCGAAAGACGCAGGGTTAGGCTTCCTTGAATTTTATCAGCATCAAAAACATGCAGAGGTCTGCCAAGGTCAAAGGTCAAAAAGTTTGTTAGATCCACGAGGAACGATACAGGCTTAAGGCCAATGGACTGCAGGCGATTGACGACGCACTGGGGGCTGTCGCCATTCTTGACGCCCTTAATAAGCCTGGTCGCAAATCGGCGACAAGGAACTTGTCCTGCTGGGAAATCAAAACGTGTTGCAATGGGATTCGGTTCTGTACCTTTGTTTTGCGTGTAGTGCAAAGGCTTGAGCGTACCCAGCCCTGCGGCTTGTAGATCGCGGGCAATTCCCCGAACGCCCAAACAATCTGCCCTGTTTGGTGTAATGCCAAGTTCAATAATTGGATCGTCAAGACCAAGGTGTGATGCAATGGATGCGCCAATTTCAGCAGAGTCTTCAAGGTGCATGATGCCGCCAGACGCGTCCTTGCCTAGGGAAAGCTCATCGGAAGAGCAGATCATACCGAAGCTTTCAACGCCCCTGATTTTACCTTTTTTGAGAATGGACCCATCACAAGGAACACAGGCTCCAACCGGTGCAAAAGCAACTTTAAGATTTTCTCGCAGGTTATTGGCGCCGCAGACAACTTGTAAAGGCGCATCAGATGCATTGATATGGACATCACACAAGCTTAAGCGGTCAGCCTCAGGATGTTTGCGAATATTGCGGACTTGCGCAACGACAAGGCCTTTATAAAGGGCTGCTTGATCGGTAACGTCTTCAACCTCAAGGCCGATGTCCGTTAACTTTGCAACAATTTCATTAAGGGGAGCTTCCGTTTCAAGCCATTTTTTTAGCCAAGATAGGGTAAATTTCATGCGCTGAGCCCTCCAGTCAGGGTTGGGATTTGCGTACCGTCAAAGCCATAATGCTGCAGCCAGCGGACATCAGATTCATAAAAACGGCGTAGGTCTGAGATGCCATGCTTCAGCATCGCTGCACGTTCAATGCCCATACCAAAGGCAAATCCTTGGTATTTTTCCGGGTCAATGCCGCAGCTTTTTAAGACGTTTGGATGCACCATGCCGCAGCCGAGGATTTCCATCCAGTCGTCGCCTTCACCGATGTGCAGGACGCCATTTTTCTTATGACAGCCAATATCAACCTCCGCGCCGGGCTCAACAAAGGGGAAGTAACTGGGGCGAAAGCGCATTTTTACATGATCAACTTCGAAGTAGGTCTTACAGAATTCCTGTAATGTCCATTTCAGATGCGCCATGTTAATATTGGTATCAATGGCTAGCCCCTCAATTTGATGGAAGTTCGGGGAATGGGTTGCATCATCATCACAGCGGTAGGTGCGTCCAGGGGCAATAATACGAAACGGCGGCTCTTGCTTGAGCATTGTGCGAATTTGTACGGGCGATGTATGGGTGCGCAGAACTTTACGTTCTTCGCCTTCTTTTGCTTGCATATAGAACGTATCATGTTCTAGCC
>CAYGJW010000180.1:0-2759 GCA_964350415.1 uncultured Alphaproteobacteria bacterium | reverse complement strand
TGATCAATTGTGGCTTCTGACCCAAGCTCGTCTGTTGATTGATTGACAGCCCTGAATGCATCGGAGCGGGCATATCCCAAATGCACAAGTGCGGAAAGTGCATCCTGGCCATTTTGATGCTTTCCCGGTTTTTCCGAAGCATTATTGTTGTGTATAGGTAAATCCATGCCACCAGAAGAAAAATGCATTTTACCAAACTTATCAGCCAGCTCCGTCAACAATCGGCTGGCCAACTTCGGCCCAACGCCATCGGCGCGTGTAAGGGCTGTTTTATCCCCCGACGAAATCGCCAAGTGTAATTCCTCAGGCGGCAACGCAGAAAGCAACGAAAGCGCCGCCTTACTACCAACCCCTTGCACGCCAGAAAGCGCTTTGTAGCAAACCTTTTCATCTTCTGATAAAAAACCGACCAACGTAAAGCTGTCTTCACGAATGATGGTTTCAATTAAAAGTGTTACGGGTCCGCTAACTGTCGATAGGCTTGATAGCGTCCTTGCGGAGGCGTGAACAAGGTAACCAACCCCACTCACATCAACAATGACTGAGTCCAGTCCTGCGGCTTCCACCTGTCCTGTTAATCTGGCAAACATTAAGCGGCTCCAATTCGTGCAAGGGTTAAACGGTGATGGGCGTGGCACAAGGCAATGGCAAGGGCGTCGGCCTCATCTGCTGAACTTATGGTCACGCCAGGCAGTAAAAACTTCACCATCATTTCAACTTGATTTTTGGCGGCATGTCCAGCCCCCACAACTGATTTTTTAACTTTGTTGGCTGTATACTCAGAAACTGACAGCCCCATACGCGATGGAATCATCAGCAAAACACCCCTTGCCTGTCCAAGCTTTAAGGTTGAAGTCGGGTTTTTATTCACAAAGGTTTCTTCGACGGCAGCTTCCATTGGATGGTGCGCTTCAATGACTTCTTCAAGCTTTCGCCCCAAGATCTCTAGACGCTTAGGCAGACCAAGGTCCGGCGGCACAGCGATTTGTCCTGATGCAACATAGATATATTTATTGACGCTGGTGCAGTCAATAATGCCCCATCCTGTTTTGCGAAGACCTGGGTCAATTCCAATGATACGGCAGGTTTGAGACACAGCACCCTCAACTTAAGATTGCGACAATTGCTCCATCATCTCATCGGAGATCTCATAATTGGCATAGATATCTTGTACATCATCACTTTCATCGAGTACAGCAAGCAGCTTCATCAAAGTTTCTGCATTCTTACCATCAACCGGGGTGAGTATTTTTGGCTTCCAGCTTAGCTTTGCTGCTTTAGGGGAAACCGAAAACTGTTCTTCCAATGCATCGCGAACCACGGCAAGGTCATCTGGATCTGTGATGATTTCATGTTCATCTTCACTGCTTTCAACATCCTGAGCACCTGCCTCAAGAGCCGCTTCAAACATCTTTTCTGAATCAGCAACATCGGCTGAAAAAACAACCATTCCAATGCGATCAAATTGAAAACTAACGCTGTTCGTTTCACCCAAAGATCCATTGTATTTCGTAAAGGATGAGCGTACTTCAGAAGCCGTTCTGTTACGGTTATCAGAAAGCGCTTCAACAATGATTGCCACGCCACCTGGTCCGTAACCTTCATAACGAATTTCTTTGTAATTATCGCTGTCAGCCCCACCAGATCCACGCTCAATGGCACGTTCCATTGTATCTTTTGGCATGTTTGCAGCCCGCGCAGCACTAATTGCAGTACGTAACGCTGGATTTTTTTCCGGCTCTTCCCCAGAGCGTGCTGCAACGGTAAGCTCACGAATAAGCTTCGTAAATACCTTAGCGCGCTTAGCATCCTGCGCCCCTTTACGGTGCATAATATTTTTAAACTTAGAATGACCTGCCATTAGAAAAACTCCATAAGCTTTTGACAATGAGGCCAGTATACACAATTAGGCTTAAATGGATAGCCTCTGATCGATAAGATCAATAGAAAATCATCTTTATCCAAGCTTTACATTAATCATTAAAATGATAAAATAATAAAAAGTAAATCATGTGAATTAATTAAGATAACATGGAGATTTTTTATGCAATCATCTGATAATTTAGCAGAAATGCGTGTTCTTCATGTTGAAGCAGAAGAAACAACCCAGAATATTTTAAGGGAAACCCTCAGACGTGTTGGCGTTAGAAAACTGGATGCTGTTAAAACCAGCGAGGAGGCTAAAAAACTCTTAGTCCGAAATAAATATGATTTTTCTTTTATTGAATATCGTACAGCTTCAGAAGACGGCCTTAAACTTATAGAGCATATTCGGAATCCAAAAATGCCACTTAATGCAGCACATCACATCGTTCTAACAGCGGGGGATGCGAATCTTGGCCTGATTAAGTCTGCCCGAGATACGGGGGCTTCAACCTTTCTAGCTAAGCCATTCAGCATTGGTGCTGTTAAAAACTGTATCGCATACCTCCTAACAAATCCCCGTGAATTCATTGATATTGAGACTTATTATGGCCCCGATCGTCGCGTTAAAGTTAATTACTTTGACGGTGATGACAAGAGAACTCTTGAGCCTAATAAAACAGAAAACTCTGAAGCCGAAGCGAGCTAGCATCTCGGTAATATTCACTGCAAAGCGCCACATTGCGAATAAGATAGAGATCTCGTTCAGCATTAAATGACACCTGCCCAAAATAGAAAAACATCATTCTCGGGTAATAATTCTAGAAACTTAAAACCTTGCAATGAATATCTTTTATTATAAATTCACTTAAAATTTACCACAGTATTTTAAAAAA
>CAYGJW010000179.1:0-2769 GCA_964350415.1 uncultured Alphaproteobacteria bacterium | reverse complement strand
TTTACCATTAGAAGCGGCTGCCCTGATAATATGTGAGGCGCCTTTTATGGTCTCTGTTCCAGGTTTGTAGCCATAATCGCTAAGATCAGGGACACCAGCCTGTGCTGAATAGATTAAGGAAAAAATCCCAACCATTGTGAGTGTAAGTAGTTGCTTCATTTGTTATCTCCTGTGCTATTTGATAGCGTCATTAAAATATTTTTTTCTGTATTTAGGTAATTAAATTACAAAAAATAAGAAGGAAAAAGAAAATATCATAAAGCAACAGAGGTGTCAATGTCATGCTTACATATAGTTATGAGTATAAATAGTTGATCTCGTCTATCTATAGCTGTAACGGCAGCCTATTGAGCTCTGTTCTGCAATAGGTTATGTTGTTGGATTAAATATTGGGGGAAACATGAAACGTTTTATTCTTTTGTCATTGCTCTGTATTCAAGTTGCAGTAAGTGCGCCTGTATCGCATTTCAATTTTAAGGGTGAATGGGCGCTGTTGACTGTCAAACCACAAGCGCAACCATTGCCGACAACTCTCCGGTTAGCCGTTGCAAACACACTACGCTTAAGAATGAAGGGTTTGCAGCAAGTTAAGGCTTTGCCAAAAAACACTGGGATGTTTTTTATTTTCCCCGAAGAAAAAATTGAAACGATGTGGATGCAGCATACTCCGCTTTCCCTGGACATGGTGTTTATGGATGGGAAAGGGAAGGTTGTTCATATTGCAAAAAATACAAATCCAATGAGTACAAAAACGATATCGTCAGAAAAACCGGTAAAAGCTTTGTTCGAAGTAGCTGCGGGTACAGCAGATCGCCTAGGCCTAAAGATTGGACAGCAAATCACCTCCAAAAGTTGGTTGGACCGTTTTGAAGCAAAGTAGGAGAGTATACTAACTGTAATGCTTAACAAAACTCGCTATACCATACAATTCGATAAGTTCATCTTTTTTGTCGGTACGCTTCATATAAGCCTGATAGATTTGTCGCTTAAAAGTTTTATAAAAGCGAAAAGCGCCTGCAAGAATAGCTGCAACAAGATTTGGATCCGCGCCTGGTTCAGCAAGGTAAGCTGTTATGCTGTCTATGCTACCCCTCTCATCAACCATAAAGCTTTCTAAAACATCAAGATTTTGACCTGGGTGTTGTAGAACATAGAAAAGATAGTTGCTGTGGACACCATCGGTAAGATCGTAAAGCTGAATCTGTGGGGTTCTTATGCGCTGAAGAATCTGTTGCCTGGTTTCTGCTGTGATTTTTGATGGATTTGCAGCGATTAATTTAATCAGGGTTTTATTATAATTAAGGCTGAAAATAGGGAACCAGCTATTGTTTTTATGAAAGACAAGCTCTGCCATGACATTAAGGATGGTTGGGTCAAGTTCAGAAGCATTCCTTAAATCGATTGCGAAATGTCGGGTTCCCCCATCCATATGATTCAAAATTTGACCAAGTAGCGTGAAAATAATTTCATCTGCTTTCGCTAAATTAAAATAATTAATTTTTCTGTATTTTAAGCCTTTTTCATAGAGTGCTTTTAGAGCGCCTTCACCCCATAACTCAATCTCCCGAGCTTTCCAGTCCTTAATGGCACGATCACAAACTTCCTGATCAAGATCAGGATAAACGTTGTCTAAAAGTCTAAAAATTTTGAGAAGGCCCTGGATGCAAAGAACAAGATCATGGTCATGGATCTCATTAGCCTTAATCGAAAAATGTTGCTCGGCCTTAACCTTTGACGACGTAATCGTAAAGAGTTGTTGAATAACCGCATAGGTCTGAGGTTCTTCTATCCCTGCATTGGTAGGGGTATTCAAAGTAAATAAAGCAACCAGGACATAAAATAACAAACGCATAAATCACCTTTCAATTGATCTCTTTTAGAAATGTGAAAGATTACTAACAGATATGAAAGAATAAGCCAATGTTATTATCTTTATTCCTCACCAAAAAGAATTTTATTAACCTCAATAAGACTGTTATTCATGCGTTTAAGATAGGATGCAGCAATGATATCCTTAATTTGTTCATCTTTAAAAATCTCTGACTCAATATAAATTGTTGCCATTATTGGAAGATCAATACCGTCTGACCTATTTTCAATATAAGCAAGGTAAACATCTTGTTTATTCGCTTCGCTTTGAAATGATCTAACATCTTCAAGGATCGTGATTGTTGGATCTGCTGAAATTAAAGCGCCATCGAAATAAGATTGATAGACATAGGCTCTACTTTCTTCAACTTTAAACCGTTTTACAGTTTTCAACATTTCAGCAATCATTTTAGGATCCGCGTCAATGCGTTGAATGTAGGAAACATATCCTTGCGCCTTATCAAAGTCACTCAGTTCTGCCAAACTTATTTGGGGTGATAAAATAAATCCAACGAGTGTTAAAAAGAATATTATTCTCATTTTTCAAAGCCTTCCGTAAAATATATTTCTTAATAATTTACAGTTTCCGGGCAAGAGTCAAGCCGTCGCCAATTGAAAGCATCGTGAGTTCTATGCGTGGGTCTTTGTGTAATTTCTGATTAAGATCCCGCAGAGCTAAGGTTTGCGCTGTCTGATCAGAATCATCTGCAACACGGCCGCCCCATAACACATTATCCAGTGCAATCACCCCGCCAGGCCGAATTAGCAGTAGCAGTTTTTCATAATAGGCGGCATAACCGCGTTTATCCGCGTCAACAAAGGCAAAATCAAACTGGTTATGGTTCTGAGGGTCTGCAATAAGCTGGTCAATCGTTTCATGGGCATCCCCAAGCCTCAGAT
>CAYGJW010000178.1:0-2778 GCA_964350415.1 uncultured Alphaproteobacteria bacterium | reverse complement strand
TAGGTAAGTTTGGCGCGTTTTTGGGGTGCTTTGGTGGACTTTTTAGAGTCGTTGGTCATTTTTTCTGGGGCAGCTTTCATCGCTTGGGTTTGTGCCTTGTAATCACTGTACCCACCCGCATAAATAATTTGCTGAGCGCCTTCTTCAAAAGCAACAGTACGGGTGGCGCACCGATCGATAAAGTCCCTGTCATGGCTGATCAGCAAGATTGTCCCTTCGTAACTATTAAGAGCCTCTTGCAAAAGATCGAGCGTCTCCATATCAAGGTCATTGGTTGGCTCATCCAGGATCAATAAATTGCTGGGCTCAGTAAAAAGCTTGGCCAATTTTAATCGGCTTTTCTCGCCACCCGAAAGCGAGCTGATTGGACTTTCAAATTGCTTTGGATCAAACAAGTATTCTTTCAAGTAGCCGGTGACATGCATGGGTTTTCCGAAACGCGTAACGGTATCGCCGGCACCACAAAGGAAATGACGCAGGCTATCTGTCTCGTCTTCAAAGGCTTTGTTCTGATCAAAGTAGGCGATTTCAAGTGTGCGCGATAATTTAATATGTCCTGCGTCAGGGTCAAGCTTGCCGGTTAGCAGTTTAATTAGCGTGGTCTTGCCAGCACCGTTAGGACCCACGAAGGAGATACATTCGCCGCGCTGAATCTTAATGGAAAAATCATTGATGATTGGCTTCTGGTCGCCAAAGCCCTTAGTGATCTTTTTGGCTTCAATGACAATCTTTCCCGATGCATCGGCTTGCTCAATGCTGATGCTGCTTTGCTCTTTGATTTTTTCGTGGGACGCATAGGTTTCCCGAAGATCGTAAAGTTTCTTCAGCCGACCCTGGTTACGCTTGCGTCGCGCAGTCACGCCTTGACGCAGCCAAACTTCTTCTTGGGAAAGATGCTTTTTCATCTTCGAGCGCTCTTGCGCCTCATCCTCAAGGATCTTTTCAGCCCACGCATTAAAATTGCTGTAGCCTTTGTTGTTGCGGCGAATGGTGCCGCGGTCCAGCCACAAGGTATGCGTTGAAAGTTTGCTTAAAAATGCGCGGTCATGACTGATAAACAGCAGGGACGCACGGGCACGGCTAAGATGCTTTTCTAGCCATTCAATGGCTTCAATATCCAGGTGATTGGTCGGCTCATCCAGTAAGATCAGATCTGGTTCTTCAATAAACAAGGGGGCGAGGGTCACACGCTTAATCGCGCCGCCCGACAAGGTGCCCATAACTGTTTCCGGCTGCATGCTGATCAGACTGATGGCCTGTTCAATGGCATAGTCAGGATGCGTGCTGGGCAGAGTCGCCTTTAAATGCTCAAAAATTGTATGAGTTGGATCAAAGGAAAGCTCTTGCGGGATATATAGGATTTGTGCCGTCGGGGCGTGATGCATGCCGCCATCATCAAGCTCTATTTGTCCGGATAAAACCTTAAGTAGTGTGGATTTCCCGCTACCATTCCGCCCAATTAAACACAGGCGCTCTCCAGGATGCACCGACAAGTAAAGATCTTCAAAAACCGGCTTACCGCCAAAGGTAACGCAGGCATCTTGCACAGTAAGAATCGGCGGAATAGAGGACATATTTATAAAGCAATCTTATTGAAACAACAAAGTTGCAGCATCATAACAAATAAGCTGGAATCTTGCTATAAAAATGGTTTTTGGTTTTATGAAAAAGAGGGGCATGAAGCCCCTCCGGTGAAAGTTATAGAAACTGAAGCTGTTTATTCAACGATGTGCAATTCCGAATCATCCTCTGAGTCACTGGCCATATTGTCATTAGATTCTGTCTCATCCTCCGAATCACTGGCCATATCGTCATCAGATTCTGTCTCTGCATAATAGATGGTGTCATTGTCTTTAGGGTAAGATTTTTCCTGGGTGTTGATCTGCCATTCACTTGTTGGCTTAGGAAGAATATATTGATAAGTAGCTTTCGCCCCTTCAGCAAAGCCACTTGTTTGAAGATCATGGTTGTCGCTAGAGGCGCGTCTGAGGTGATGTGTTTTGCTATCAATCCGAATATTCAAATATCCCCTATTTAATTTTCGTTTCCCATACTTAGTTCTGACGGCTTCTGTATGTAAAACGTTTCCTTCTATATCACAAAGCTGAAGTTCAGCTGTTTGATCTGGATTAATGCGCCAATAAGCCACTTTGTCCCATTCAAGGTTGTCGTACTTTGTTCTTTTAGAAGCGTGGGTTTCTTCCTTTTCATCTTCTCTGACACGTTTTTTTCCGGTAATTCTTACAGTCCTTGGAGTCTTTGTTTGTGTTGCTATTGGTGCAGGTCTAGATACTTCAGCGTGCATGTGGTTGTTTTGAGATGAGAACGTTTCAGAATCCTGTGTTAGGTCGATTACAGTTGGATGGGTGGAACGGCTCTGTTGTCTGTCCGTCATGCTTTGGTCCTGAGTTTGACGGAGTGTCTCTGCTAAAGAGGGAAATTGTGAGCTTTGTGTTGTGCGCGCACGGTGAGTTTGTTCGCTTGGATAAGTATGACGCGTCATAGAGGTCTTCGCTGTCTGGTAGGTCTGGCTTTGATGTTGTGTATTCGGCAACCTAGGGTTTGGCACCCTAGTTGGTAGGATATTCGGTTGGAAAGCTGTTTGTGGAATTAGCCAGACTTTACGGTTATAGCCTATGAGTAAATAGTCTTTTGGATCTGATATCATTTGCATCTGACCAATGATTTTTCCAGCAGGATCATTAATGGTCGCAATCATAAAGTTAGGGTCTAGACTAGCATGATTTAAGATTTCCATATTTTCCAGAGTACTGGAAG
>CAYGJW010000177.1:0-2840 GCA_964350415.1 uncultured Alphaproteobacteria bacterium | reverse complement strand
GTTTCTATCCGCTTCTGGCCCTGTGTACCAGGTGGGTGCCACATAATAGCACGAAGCGGCAAAACACTAAGTGCTAACAGAGACGGCTCCCTAATGCGAATGCATCGGCCCGAGGGATTAGGTTGTATCACAAACTCCGCAGCCGCTTGGTAGATAGCACTATTTAAGGTATGATGCAGCAAAATAAAGCGTCAAAGAGGTTTTAAATGAAAAAACAGGATTATATAGACCGCGAGAATAAATATCTTGCCCAGAACTATCATCCCCTTCCCGTTGTGCTGACAAAAGCCGAAGGTGTGTGGGTCTGGGATAATGAAGGAAACAAATATCTCGATTTTCTTAGTGCCTATAGTGCCGTGAGTGCAGGACATTTGAATAAGCGCATTAAAAAGGCATTGCTTGACCAGCTTGAGAAAACCTCCATTGAACTCAAAGAAGCGCTTGATCAGCTGCAGAACCATGCACAGTCCGCAGATCAAGAATCACCTCTTTCATTGGAAGAAATTGATGACCGGCTTTATAAACTTCGAACTTTTGCACGCAGACATCAACTCGAAGAGAACGCTCTGCATACTTACCGTGACAATCTTGAGTTACAGCTAGCAAGCTTTGAAAGCTTTGACGATAAACTGGCTGAGCTACAAAAGCACAAAAATCTTATGGAAGCTGGATTTAAAAAAGCAGCACTTTCCCTGCATACCAGCAGACAAAAGCATGCCAAACGTTTTGAAACTGCGATTTGTTCGCAATTGCCCGCGCTTCATCTTCCAAAAGTTAAATTTCAAACCCGCGTCAAAGAACTGCCGATTACAGAGGCCAGCGCCTCAGGTCTAAGCGCCGTTTGCTTGGAAGCATCAACAAACCCAGGCCAGCCCATTGCTGCCATCGATAAGATTGCATCAGGCGGTGAGCTTACCCGTCTGAAACTTGCGATTCGTGTTGCTTTGACCGATGCAAATCCTGTACCCACACTTATTCTTGACGAAGCTGACACCGGCGTTGGTGGTGCAACAGCGAATGCGGTTGGCCAGCACTTGAAAAAGCTTGGTCAGCATATGCAAATCATTACGATTACACATTCACCGCAAGTTGCCTCTCTCGGTGAGTATCATTGGCGTATTAGCAAACAGCAAAAAGCTGAAGATACCGTGACCTCTATGCAAGAGCTAACGATGGAAGAACGCCATATGGAGGTGGCCCGTATGCTTGCGGGTGACACCATTACGCCACAAGCCAAAGAAGCCGCTTCTGCACTGCTTGCCCAAGGAACTGCTGCATGACTGAACATGATACTCCAGTGAAAACACCGCCTGCGACCGAAGCCAATATCAGGGCCCGTATGCAGGAATTAGCTGAGGAAATTTTCCATCACGACCGGCTCTATTATCAAGATGATCAACCTACTGTATCCGATGCAACCTACGACTCACTACGGCGTCAATATATGGAGCTTGAGGCACAGTTTCCGCATTTAAAACCTGCAACCAGCCCATCGGATCGTGTGGGTTACCAGCCCTCCGAAGCCTTTTCTAAAATCACGCATAAACAGCCGATGCTGTCGCTTGCCAATGCGTTTGGCGAAGATGAACTTTTGGCTTTTTATGATAAGGTACGCCGTTTTCTTGGACTTAGCCCAAATGATCCCATCCAGATGGTGGGGGAGCCAAAGATTGATGGTTTATCTGCAGCCATTACCTATGAAAGTGGACAGCTTGTAAAAGCAGCCACCCGGGGGGATGGCACTGTTGGTGAGGATATTACAGATAATATTAAAACGGTTAAAGGTATTCCGCATACACTCAGCGCCGATGCGCCAGATGTCCTGGAAGTACGCGGGGAAGTTTACCTGAGTCACTCAGACTTTCAGGCCCTTAACAGCCAGCGAGAAAAACAGGGTCTTACGCTGTTTGCGAATCCACGCAATGCGGCCGCCGGTTCACTACGTCAATTGGACGCTAAAATTACGGCTGAGCGTAACTTAAGATTTTTTGCCTATGACATCGGCTTTCCAATTCAAAAGCCTCAGCCTACACACTGGGAAATGCTTGAACTCCTGAAGCAATGCGGCTTTGATATCAATCCGCTTGCCAAGCTTTGTGATACCGCGCAAGCAGCGCAAAAGCTTTATGAGCATATCTTAGAATCCAGGCCACAGCTTGATTACGACATTGATGGTGTTGTCTTTAAAGTCAACGACCACCAAACGCAAAGTACGCTTGGTTTTGTCAGTCGTTCACCGCGTTGGGCGATTGCCGCAAAATTTCCAGCTGAGCAGTCTCAGACAATTTTAGAAGACATCATTATCCAGGTTGGACGCACAGGGGTGCTCACTCCCGTTGCTGTGCTCAAGCCGGTGAATATTGGCGGTGTCATGGTTTCCCGAGCAACTCTTCACAACCAAGACGAGATTAACCGCAAAGACATTCAGATTGGCGACACGGTCATTGTCCAGCGCGCCGGGGATGTGATTCCGCAAGTTGTTCGCAGTATCTTGGAAAAACGCCCTGGAGATGCAACACCTTACGTCTTTCCAACGACTTGCCCGATTTGCGACAGCCTGGTTATTCGTCCCGCTGGGGAAGCCGCTGCCCGGTGTACGGGCGGTCTGATTTGTTCAGCACAAACCATTGAGCGTTTGAAGCATTTCGTTTCTCGCAATGCCTTTGACATTGAAGGTCTTGGGGCACGCAATATTGAAACTTTATGGAACGACAAAATCATTTTATCACCTGCCGATATTTTTGAGCTTGAATCGCGTCAGCAAGCGGGCGACATTGCGCTGGATAAACGGGAAGGTTGGGGACCGAATTCCGCACAAAATATCTATGAGTCAATTAATA
>CAYGJW010000176.1:0-2843 GCA_964350415.1 uncultured Alphaproteobacteria bacterium | reverse complement strand
GATTGGAACGTCAACATCTCACCAAAAACCGAGGCCGTTTCAGCCAACGTCAACGGCGTTGAGGCCATCAGCGCCCCTTGTTTTGCAGCTAGAACCTGATGCACGCCGTGACCAAGCTCGTGCGCCAGCGTTGTCACATCCCGAAGTTTACCTTGGTAGTTTAAAAGGATATATGGGTGCACAGAGGGGACCGTTGAGTGCGAAAATGCACCTGAAACTTTACCCGCGTAGGTCGGCACATCGATCCAATTTTTACCGAAGAAATCCTTACCTATTTCAGCAAGCTTTGGTGAGAATGCAGCGTAAGCATCCATGACAATTTCTTGCGCATTATCCCATGAAACATTCTCCGGATCTGCCGCAGGAAGGGGGGCATTACGATCCCAGTATTCAAGTTGCTCTTGCCCCAACCATTTCGCTTTCATTTTATAATAGCGATGCGATAAATTTTTATAGGAACCCTTCACCGCGGTCATCAAAGCATCGACCACCTCGTCCTCAACTTGGTTGCTAAGATTACGTGATGACATCGGCGTTTCAAACTTGCGCCACTTATCAGAAATTCCTTTACCCTTAGCCAACGTATTCGTGATTAACGAGAACAACCGGATGTTTTTATTCAGCACGTCACTTAAGGAATGCGCCGCTTTTTTCCGAACCTCAGGGTCTTTGTTGGAAAATAAATCCAAGACTTCAGAACTCGTCAGCTCTTTACCCTCAAACGGGAAACGCAGCCCCGCCATCGTTTCATCAAACAAGCGCTGCCAAGCGCCGCCAGTGACCACATATTGTTCGTGGATATAATTCTCCAGCTCATCAGAAAGCTGATAAGGACGAGCCTGACGCACATTATCAACCCACGGCTTAAAATGCTGTAATGCAGCACTCTGCATTTGCTTTGCAAGCACCGCATCATCAATCTTATTCAGCTCTAAGGTAAAGAACAAAAGCTTGGTACTGATCTCAGTAATTTGCTCTTGGATAGAGCTATAAAAGCGCTGAATTTCCGCATCGTCCATATTGACAACACTTAGAAGTTGCGCATAGCAAATGACTTTACCGAGCAGCTCTTCAATCATCTCGTACGTTGTAATGGCTTCTGCGAATTGATCTCCGCTTAGCCCGGCCAATTTTCCTGTATACTTCGCTTGGAACTCCGCGGCCATAACATCGGCTTGGCTGAGGTCTTTTGTAATTTGCTCTGACTTATAATCAGGATAAAAGTGCGTTAAATCCCAACGCGGTAAATCAGCAAATTGAGAAGAATTTGAAACGGTGTTTTCGGCTGCAGTACTCATAGTCAAGCTCCCTTTTTAAAGTCGCTCCCACCATAGCAAATTCTGCACCTATTCCAAAGCAATCTTGGAATAAGGCGCAACTTCGTCTATGGTCTTAATAAATTTCCGGCAATACATTCAAAAGGATGCCAAACATGACGATCCAAGAAAAACACCCAAACCTTCATATCCTTAACCATCCAATGATTCTGCATAAGCTTTCATTAATGCGAGATCGCCATACACCCACAGTTCATTTCCGGGCATTGCTGCGCGAGATCTCGCTGCTGATGGCTTACGAGATTACCCGAGAACTTCCGCTCACCGACAAGACCATTGAAACGCCGATTACAACAATGCAAGCACCGGTTATTAAAGGCAAGAAAATCGCAGTGATCTCAATTTTGCGTGCTGGCCTGGGTATGTCCGAAGGTATTTTGGACCTTATCCCTTCCGCACGCGAAGGTCATATTGGCCTGTACCGTGATGAAAAAACCCACCGTCCCGTTGAATATATGGTAAAAATTCCTGACGCTGAGGGTAGGACCTTTATTGTTGTCGACCCGATGCTGGCCACAGGTCACTCCGCCGTGCATGCAATTGATGTTCTGAATCGCCGCGGCGTTGAAAGCAAGGACATCCGCATGGTCACACTGCTAACAACACCAGAGGGGCTGAATACATTCTACCGCCACCACCCAGAGGTCAAACTTTACACAGCCAGTGTTGACGAGCGCCTAGATGAAAATGCCTTTATTGTACCTGGACTTGGGGATGCAGGCGACCGGATGTTTGGAACGAAGTAGCCTGCCTACGAACAGACA
Organism: uncultured Alphaproteobacteria bacterium; assembly: GCA_964350415.1. GTDB lineage: Bacteria > Pseudomonadota > Alphaproteobacteria > CAYGJW01 > CAYGJW01 > CAYGJW01. The sequence continues at coordinate 742 of CAYGJW010000176.1, read as the reverse complement.
TTAAACTCCACAAGGCGGCAGTAAAAACAAACACACCTACCAGCTGATGCGTTGCAGCTAAATGTACAGGCACAACCAAAAGCAAAGTTGTTATCCCCAGCCCGACTTGCAACCAAACTAAGGCAAGCAGCGCAATGAAGGGCCTCTTGCTGCCGCCATTCTGGTGCGTTAAACGCATTCCCCAGTGGGCATAGAGCACCACCAGCAAGAACGTGATAATCGCCAACACCCGGTGATTAAACTGAATGGCAATTGTATTTTCAAAGAAGTTCATGGCAAAAGGCTGTAATTGTGCGTAACCATCAGGAATCCATTGGCCGTTCATCAATGGGAATGTGTTGTAGGCGAACCCAGCCTTTGTCCCTGCAACAAACCCGCCTGAAATTAGGGTTACAGCGACCAATACTAGCGCGCAAACACCCAGACGCACAAAGTTTTTTGGCCAGCTTAGAACAGGTTTTTTTTCACTAACAACATTATGCAACGCCAAAAGCAAAACACTATAGATCAAAATAGCCAGACTTAAATGCGCGACCAAACGATACTGGCTTACATGCGGGTCTTTGACCAGGCCGCTTTTGACCATATACCAGCCCAGTAAACCTTGGCAACCGCCCAAGATAAAGGCCAACATCACAAGGCGTAGGTTCTTGCCTCGCAATTTACCTGCAATCGCAAACCAAATCATCGGAATAAAAACAGCAAGACCAATCAGGCGGCCGATAACCCGGTGCCCGTACTG
>CAYGJW010000175.1:0-2886 GCA_964350415.1 uncultured Alphaproteobacteria bacterium | reverse complement strand
GGCATTTTGTTTCTGCGCGGTGGTATTGTTCTGGATCCTGAGTGTCTCCTGCGATAATCCGCGCACATTGAGTGATTCTGGTCAAGTGCCTTATGACACCTCTTGGGTCTCTGGGTTCTATATTTTCTGAATTTTCATCTACTGCAAGACTGGGGGAAACCGCTATTGCAATACAGAGTAGAGAAAGAATAATTTTGTTCATAGTAAGGTTTGAATATTAATCAGGAATTTCTGAGGCGGAGTTAATATTGCCATTTTTAAATTTTGACCAATCTGGATCAAGCATTACACATCTGGTTTTAGCGCGGTCAGTTAGCTCTTCTTCTGAAATACCTTTTTCGCCATTCAGGTAAGCGTTATGCCTAACATCTTCTTTGGTTTCACGCGTGCATTGCTCTAGCCTTTGCAGCATTGTCATTATATTTGGGATCATTGATTCAGCTGTTGCATTAACCTCATCGCCGCCACCTGCAAAACTTGGCGTTGTAATGAATGATGCAGCGACGATCAGTGCGGGATAGCATCTTTTTTTCATTTCAAAAACCTCTCCATATTCGATGTTCCAAATATCAAAACATAAATAGATAATAGGTGCTAGGCTTAATTGCCTTGAGGCTTTGCTATAGTCGCTGTATCTTATGGGCATGTCTAATTTAATTGCATCTTATGCCTGTTTTCCGAATGATTCATGTGGACGCCTGCATGTTGAATCCCCTCATGAATTGATGACCTGTTTTGGGGTCGATCTTGATCGCATCGTTCATTCAGTTGCCTTTCGCCGTCTGGAATATAAAACGCAAGTTTTTGTAAACCATGAAGGCGACCACTACCGAACACGCTTAACCCACAGCTTAGAGGTCTCTCAGGTCGCCAGAACCCTGGCTGGAGCCTTGGGACTTAATACTGAATTGTCTGAGTCCATTGCGCTTGCCCATGACCTGGGCCATACGCCATTTGGTCACGCGGGTGAAGACGCACTGAATGATTCAATGAAAGATTTTGGCGGCTTTAATCACAACGACCAAGTATTGCGCATATTGACCGACTTGGAATCGCCGTTCATTGGCTTTAATGGTTTGAACCTAACTTGGGAAACACTAGAGGGTGTGGTTAAGCATAACGGCCCAGTTGTAAAGGGAAGCAACCCTAAGGCTGATTTATTGCACTCAGTCTTTGCTTATAACGAGCAGCATAACCTAAGGCTGGACACGTATCCAAGTGGGGAGGCGCAAGTTGCGGCGCTTGCAGATGACATCGCCTACAGCAGTCACGATATAGACGATGGGCTAAGGGCAGGCTTATTCCGAGTAGAAGACCTGTATAAACTCCCTATTGTTGGCGAGATTTTCAAAACAACTTATGAGCAAGGGCAGGGGGTTGATCCTTATCGCCTTAATTACAAAGCGACGGGGCTTTTTGTTGAAACAATGATTCGTGATGTAGTGAAGGAATTTAAACTTAAGGTTCAAAAGCACACCATCAAAAGCGTGGACGATATCCGCAATCTAGGCGAGAGCATGGTGCATTTTTCAGATCCCATACAAGCATGCCGTCAGGAGCTTAGGGCATTTTTATTTGAAAAGATGTATCACCATTACCGAGTTAATCGCATGACACACAAGGCTCGGCGGACGGTCCGGGGCTTATTTGAGTCGTTTATGGAGGCGCCTCAATGCTTGCCCACAACCTGGCAAAAACAGATGGAATCTGGGGATGCGGCCCATAAGGCGAGAACTGTTGCAGACTATATTGCGGGCATGACAGATCGTTATGCAATCCAAGAATATCAGAAAGTGATTGATTTGAACCCCTAAGGCGCATTAAATAGGGGCACTTAAATGTTAAAGAGTGACTAAAATGAATTTGTATGATGATTTTGCTGATTTTATCAGCAAAGCTGCTGTTGAGATTGCCCAAGACAAACAACTAGACCAACCAATTGATACAGCGCGTGTTGTTGTTGAGCCTCCACGTGAAGCTGGGCATGGTGATCTTTCATCCAATGCAGCCATGGTGCTTTCAAAAGCATTTAAAATGAAGCCGCGCGATTTAGCTGAGCTTTTAAAGGAGCGACTTGAAAAGCATCCTGACATCACAGCGATTGAAATTGCGGGTCCTGGTTTTATAAATCTGACGCTTCATCATGCATTTTGGCAACGTGAATTAAAAAACATTCTTGAAATCAAGGAAAACTACGGTAAGCAAAATATTGGCCAGAACGAAAAGATTAACGTTGAGTTTGTCTCTGCTAATCCCACAGGTCCGTTACACATAGGCCATTGCCGTGCTGCAGTTATGGGCGATGTTATTTGTAACTTACTTAGCTTTGCAGGATATGATGTAGAGCGCGAGTACTATATCAACGATGGCGGTGCACAGGTTGACGTCCTCGCCCGCTCGGCACATTTACGTTACCGCGAAGCGCTTGGTGAAGACATTGGAGAAATTCCAGCAGGCTATTATCCAGGTGACTATCTAAAGGCTGTTGGAGAGACGCTTGCCAAACTGCATGGTGACAAATGGCTTAATCAACCAGAAAATGTGTGGTTGGTCGAGATCCGGGAAGTTGCTATTGAAGCGATGATGGTTTTGGTTCGAGAAGATCTGAAGCTTCTGAAAATTAAGCATACACATTTTGCTTCTGAGCGCGCACTGGAAGTTTCCGGTGCTGTTGATGAGGCATTTAAAAGATTGCAGGCCAAAGACCTGGTTTACGAAGGAATATTGGAAGCGCCAAAAGGCAAACAAACAGAGGAATGGGAAGCGCGAACACAGCAGCTTTTCCGTTCGACAAACTTTGGCGATGATGTGGACCGTGCCTTCCAAAAAGCTGACGGGACATGGACGTACTTTGCACGCGATATTTCCTATCATTATGATAAGTAC
>CAYGJW010000174.1:0-2902 GCA_964350415.1 uncultured Alphaproteobacteria bacterium | reverse complement strand
GTGAAACTGCAACCACAATGACAACCGCAATGGGAACAGCACCAACAACAAACGCAGAGGCCATTGATGATCTTAAATTTATCGTTTTAAGAGATGGCGTTATTGGCAGCGCCACAACCATGGATAAAAGGCGCATTGAAAATCAATTAGTCGCAAGATCTAACGATGGCAGTATCAGAAACATTGCAAATATTCTAGTTACTTTAGGACTTGATACAAACGATCCTCGCAAAAATGAAATCGCACAACAGCTGCTTTTATCTCCCACAGCCCTTGCCGTCGCCACTATTTTAAGCAATGAGGGACTCATTACAGTCACACAATTTAATGATATTATAAACAAAGCGCCCACACTTTTTGGTACTCTAATTCATGATCTTCTTACTAGCATACAATTCTATAACTTTGAGAATCTCTTTAATGGGGATCATATTCTAACTACCACGCCTTCATTGTATCAGGATGTTGCAGATGGAGCCGTAGGTATTAGATTCTCTGTAACACACGATTCTATCTTTGACTTCTTCTCCCAAAACACAGGGAATATTCTTCCCTCTATCACAGCTGGCTTTGACGATTGGATCATGAAACATTGCTCGGAAATGACCGTCACGGCCAGCACCATGGGAGGTGATGTCAGCAGTCTGAAAGACATGGCGACCAGCAAGACATATCCTGAATCCTTTGATTACGAAGCCGTCTTCTGCATGATGCAAAAGCATAAACCTTGGTGGAATTGCAAAGGGTACCGTTACCGGGTCGACTGCAAAACTAAGGAGCACAGAACAGTTTGGCAGCGCATCCAAAACAATGAAATGCTTGTTTTAAAAAGAACAAACAAAACTGAAGATGGCGGCCGTCTTTACGATCTATTCAGCACAATGGAGCCGAACAAAAGACTACACCGTATTCGCATTGACCGCGAAAAACTGCACAGCCCAGCTCTGGGACAAAAGAAGTATATGCAAACCAACCAGGCCATTGGTTGTATGACCGATGCATTTTACAATCTTGCTTTGCAATCAAGAGGATGCGGGAAGGTGACCATTGGCGGCAAAGAATTTATGATTAGCCCGAAAGAAAAACTAAACGGCAAAACCATCGATCAGAAAACTCAAGCAAAGCGTTTGGTACGTATGGCTCAATATCTGAAGGAAGAATTTAAGAAGCCTTGCCTGAAAGAGCGCGCAACAAAAGCAGCAAGAAGAGAGAAACTTCGCCTTAAGGTTCTCTCTGAATCAAATGATGAAATTTGCTATAAACTTTGGATTCAGGACAATGGTAAAAAGCTACACTCTGTGTATTTTACACTAAAAAGCACCATCACCATGTCACTTATCACCAATCCACAAAATGCATTATGTAAGTGCGTCATTGAGGCTAGGAATAAAATGAATATGGCCATTGAAGCACAAAAAGACATCGTTGGCAGACTGAGTGTGAATGGGATGCAAACTCCAATTTCTGTCTTACTTGATCTTCTTACGGGAGATATCGGTGCCAGCTATACTACCAACCTTCCTAGAATTAGGCCTGCTATGAACGATGTGAGGGCTGCATACAACAAAGTCAAAGACCTCATATGCACCGATCTACCTGCAGACATTCTTGCCTGCATTAATGCAAGTTCATAAAGAGCATTGAAACAGAAAAGTGGGCTAGGGTGCAGCATTGCTCTAGCCCACTTTTCTAAGTCTATACTGTTCTTATTAAGGGGCTGACACCTAACATTTAAGAAGTTAGGTGTCAGCCCCAAAAGATAATCACCTTCATCATAAGATAAATCCTGGTCTTCTATATCTTCAACATCATTCTGAAAATCTTCATCAGAGCCGTATTCATATTCATCTTGCGGTCTTTCTTTTTTATCTTTTGGGGCAACAGTAATTTCTGTTTTTACTTTTTTGTCAACGGCTTGAATATAATAGGTCCCAGTCATATTGCGTTGCTGAACGTCAATTTCCCCTGCCAGCAATAGATCTTTTAACTGCGCTGTTTTTTCCTCATATTCGGTTTTCTTAACGCTTTCTTTTTTGAAGGCATCAAGAGTACAGACAAGAAGAAAACCAGGCTTGTAAATGCAATCTGTATACTTAAAATGACCTTCTGTATAATAACTATCAAGAGCTTTAAGCTTTGCTTGTTCATCAAAAACATGAATGCAGCAATAAACTTTACAAAACACCAAAAGCTGGCCTTGAATAATAGCACCATAGATATCTTCTTGGGTCTCCAGGCTGTCAAGGTATTCAGGGCAATTACATTTTAAAGCGCGCTTGAATCCTGTAAATTTAGTATAGGTACGAACGCCTTCTTTATAAGCCATTACAATGCATTTTTTAATCTCCGCACCTTCATGGTGCCAGTACCGCGCATGTTTCGCATAAGCGGACCGAAGTTTTGCAGCTGTATAATCAACAGCCCCCTCTAGAACTTGTTGTTTATGCTTAAGAAGTAAAGCCAGTTGTGTAAGCACAGCATTCTGGTCCAGATCTGTTTTATCTTGAAGTAAAGTATAGACCTCTTTTAAAACTTCTATGGAATCAAAGTCCAAATCATCCGGGCTTTCAGCCCAATCTTCAATCGTCATTAAATGCTTTTCAGCAAACTTCAAAGCTTTAACAGTTTGCTTATGCTCTTTAAGAGCTTGTTTAAGCCTCACACTTAAAGCAAGACATTTACACTCTCTATTAAAACACTCAGCATTATGTAAAATACACTTATGGCTATGCTGATCTAAAATCCATTGACCGGGCTTACCGCCCGCAAGACTACCTGCATTAACTTTGATACCCGCAATCTTATATTGCTGTTTACCTGCGACCTCGACATAACCACCATCACCACCTTCGGGACCACCTTGCGCGGTCAAATTGCCATATACTTGGGCCAAACCTTTCGA
>CAYGJW010000173.1:0-2975 GCA_964350415.1 uncultured Alphaproteobacteria bacterium | reverse complement strand
CACCAGGTCAAGATAACCGTCTTCAGTTCTGTGATAAAAAGGGCAATGTTCTTCATACTGAGGATGTCATTAATCATAATGGAGAAAGAAAACTCAACAAGGGCAATCTGTACATGCGTGATGGCCGAAAAGTCTATACATTCACACGCCACAAATCAGATACAAAAGACCTAGAAGAGCATGGATTCGCCCCAGGCTCTAACAAAAATATTAAGTATTATATTCAAATTTTTGATTTACAAACAAATCTAGAACACACAAAACAGTTTTATTGGAGAATTCACCCAAACAAAAAAGGTTACTATCAAATTATTAAAATAGATGGGACGATTTTTGATGAAAACAGAATTGAAACACAATTTGGAAAAAGAAAAATAATTAATGGTTATTTAAAAATTTTCTTAAACAAACAATACCAATCCTTCAAAAGATGTCCTTATGACTCAGAACCTCTTTCGGAAAATGATTTTGCACCTAGTCATACTGCGCCTATTCTATTTCCAAAAGAACTTATAGCCTCTACCCCAGACGACTCAGATACAGACCAAACTGAAGAACATGCCATGCAGTGCGAAAAAGAATCAGATGCCGGTCTATCTTTTGAAGAACATGCCATGCAGTGTGAAGAAGGATCGTATGACGGTGAGGATTTATCCCCTGCAGAAATGCTTTTATTCCTTAAATATCAATAAAAGGATGAAGGTAATCCCCTTCAGACTCGCAAAACTTTCATAAAAAAAGCCCTCAATTTGAGGGCTTTTTATTCTTAGGCATAAGCCTCAAAAATACGCTGGCGCTATTCAGCCCCGAATATTCTGTTACTAAGCAGCCACTGCAAGCGCTTCTAAAACAGCTTCATTGGTAATGCTACCGAATTTTACATTCAGTCCATTTCTTAGGTGCTGATTCTCAGAGAGTGCTCTTTCAACACCTTTTTCTGCAATTTCAATAATATACGGAAGCGTTGCATTGTTGAGTGCAATCGATGATGTATTGGCAACAGCAGAAGGCATATTGGTCACACAATAATGGACAACACCTTCATGGGTATAAACAGGGTCTTCATGATTGGTTGGCTTCGACGTTTCAAAGCAACCGCCTTGGTCAATGGACACGTCCACCAAAACGCTGCCTTTTTTCATCTTTGCAACCATACTTTCTGTCACCAGCTTTGGTGCAGCAGCACCAGGAAGCAAGACAGCACCGACAACGATATCCGCCTCTTTAATTGCATTTTCAATCGCATCGTGGGTCGAATAAACTGTTTTTAGTTTCGATCCATACGCACGATCAAGCTCTTGCAAACGCGAAAGCGAACGATCAACAACCGTCACTTCTGATTCAAGCCCCATGGCCACGCGCGCAGCAGATAAACCGGCAACACCGCCGCCCAAAACAACAACTTTTCCGGCAGGAACACCGGCAACACCGCCCAGCAACATACCATTACCGCCCATGTGCTTTTGCAAGAAGTACAGACCAACTTGTACAGACAAACGACCCGCAACAACGCTCATTGGCGCAAGCAGCGGTAAGCCGCCATGGTCATCGGTAACTGTTTCATAGGCAATACCGATACAGCCTGATTGACAAAGAGCCTGAGCCAAATCAGGCTCCGCAGCAAGGTGTAGATAAGTGAAAAGAATTTGTTCAGAACGAATCAAAGGCCATTCTTCAGGCATTGGCTCTTTAACTTTTACGATCATTTCAGCAATTTCAAAAACTTCCTGCGCCGTGGCAAGGATTTGTGCGCCTGAATTTTCATACATTTCATCAGACAGCCCAATACCTTCCCCAAGGCCCGATTGAATGTAAACACTGTGGCCCAAACGAACAAGCTCACGGACACTTCCAGGCACGAGACCCGCCCTATACTCACGTTTCTTAACTTCTTTAGGCACCCCAATGATCATGCTTTTCTCCTAGAATTTTTATTTCTTTTGAAACGCCCACTTGTGAACGCCCACTTGGTTATACTATAGTCTCACTTTAACGCCTACAAAAAATCTAAACATCAAAGGTGACCGGAGTGAAACAGCTTATATTTACACTTATTATTATGATGACACATAATGTGCTCGCTCATGATACAGATACAAACAACCTACAAGAAGACACCTCCCCCCTTATCTCTGAAATACGCGGCGGTGTGCTAAAGCACGATCCTTTTGGACATTGCGTCAAAGGTAAAAAAAATCGCGTTTGTGAGAAGGGTTTTACAATTAATGCTGAGTCCCTGTTTAATCCCCTTACTTTCTCTGTATTTAATCATCCAATTACACAGCGCCCACATTTGGGATTCACGCTACACACCGCTGGCCGCACCAGCACAGCTTACGCGGGGATGACCTGGAATCTTTTCACGCTTTGGGATCGTATGACCTTTGACATCAGCTTTGGTGGCCTTGTACACAATGGCCGTATTCGTTCAAGCAAACACCGCCGAGTCCCTTTGGGGTCACGGGTTTTATTTCGCGAGTCTTTTGAACTGGGTTTGCGTCTGAGCGATCATTGGGGCGTTGCCGCCTATTTGGCTCATGCTTCTAATGCAGAGCTCTCAAAGATCAATCCAGGTACGAATTGCGTTGGACTCAGATTCCAGTACACGTTATAAATAATACTCTACTAACCTGTCGTTTTGGGAGCCTCCATGTTTAAAGGATCGATCACAGCCCTTGTCACCCCTTTTAAAAATAATACACTCGATATCGATGCATTTGAGCGGATTATTATGTGGCAAATTAACAGCGGCACATCGGCGCTCGTGGTTAATGGAACGACAGGGGAAGCGCCTACTTTATCAGACCAGGAATATCGCCAGCTCGTCCTGGCTTCCACACAGTTTTCAGGCGGACAAATTCCCATCATCGTTGGTACAGGTAGCAATTGCACCGCAAAAACCATAGAACTCACGCTTTTCGCTCAAAAAGCTGGCGCCCAAGCTGCGCTTATTATGCTGCCCTACTATAACAAAC
>CAYGJW010000172.1:0-2989 GCA_964350415.1 uncultured Alphaproteobacteria bacterium | reverse complement strand
TGGTTGGCACGCCGTAACCGTGCGCGCTATGACTCAGCAAAATTCATGGGTTTTCAGATTTCTGCCAGTCACGCAGATCGCCAGGGCAGTGATGAGCATGCCAATGATGTTGCCTTGCGTTTTGCACACGAGCTTTCAAGTGGTGCAAAGTTTAAATCGGCAATTGCCTATGCAAACATTACCAATGACTCGGATCAGATTAATGGTTCCGCATCAATGCTTTTTTCAAATGGCATCAGTTTGACAGGGGCGGGCGGTTATTGTTTTAACACTGTGTTGGGCCGTAAAAAGAGCTATTCTGTTTTAGGGAAGGTTGGATATCAATTTAAGCTCCTGCCTTATGGTCTTACAGCGCTTGCTGCGGATTATGGGTTTGCGAAGTCGATCCATATGAATGATGATCGCTCTCACGTATATGGTTTCTTCCTTGTGCAGAACCTTGACTCGATCGCCACAGAATTTTATACAGGCATCAGAATTCATCGTTTAATCCGTTCTGGCAGCAGGTTCCGCAGAATCCTTGCTGTGATGACTGGTTTTAAAACCAAGTTTTAAAACCTTAGGGCATATTTTTCATTGCTTTTGTTCGCGCGATTAGGTAGATTTCCAGCAACTAAAGGGCGTATAGCTCAGCGGGAGAGCGCTACGTTGACATCGTAGAGGTCGCTGGTTCAATCCCAGCTACGCCCACCATTCCCTTAACCCCCATTCTATGGACGACTGCTGTGTTAATTTCCCTGCCTCAGGGAACACGTACCCTTAGGTACGCTCACCCTTCGTCGCAAAATTGCCTCGCATTCGTGGCTTTGATCAGGCTTTGCTTATATTCTACTGAATATTTATTGTCTTCTATATCCTATGCTTGGTTTTTTAAACAAGTAAGCGCTATACTATGTTTAATAATAGATGCAGGAGGAATGCGTGCCGGAAAATACGGCAAAACAAGATTCAGAACACAATAGGGGCAGCGTCAGTGAGGGGGATGGGATATCGCAACCTCAACAGGCTAAGTCGCATGCTTCTGGATCTGGTGCATCTGAAGCTGCTGAAAATGAGATCATAGGTAACGACTCAGAGCTTTCAGGATTGCAGAAAAATGAAAATTCCATGCAGCAGGGGCCTGCCGAACCTGTAACGGTTAATCTTGCGCTTTTTACAATTCATTGTACAGTGCCGCTCTCAGATTATGATGTAGGCCCCTCAAAGGCCTTTTCAGTTGAAGGAAGTGGCTATCCTGCTGGTGCTTGTTTTGCGCTGCGCTGTGACCCAGGTGTTCCTTATCGTAAGGATGTTGCAGAGGCTTTGGCTGCCATGCGCCTTGAAGGTGTTTTGACACCGCTAACATGGGATGTCATTTACTGGCCAACAGAAGGCCGAAGTTTTAGAACGTTTATTTTTGAGCGCCCTAAAGGTAAGCGGCTTGATGATTTTTCTTTATTAAGGCCGAATATTTTTACAGAGGCTGTGTTAGTCAAGGTCATCTTTCCACAATTCGTTAAAATTCTGGAGGCTTTGCATGAGAAAGAGCAAACCTACCGTGCATTCCGTCCAGATAATATTTTTTGGGATGCCCAAACGTCGACGATAACCTTAGGGGACTGTGTTACAACCCCTCCAGGTTTTCTGCAGCCTGTTGTTTATGAGCCGGTTGAAAGCGCCATGACAATGCCTATAGCGCGCGGAAAGGGGATTTTCGTTGATGATATTTACAGCCTTGCTGTATTAATGCTGGGTATGCATTTAGGGACAGATTTTAGCAAAGAGGAGCAATATCTAGATCCCATCAAGATGAAGCTGGATTTGGGGAGTTTTATTTTTTTGCAAGCAATGCATACGCTTCCTGTAAAATTGGCGGATCTTATACGAGGAATGTTGCATGATGATCCTGTACGCCGCTGGAGTATATCCGAGCTTGATTCCTGGGTTTCTGGGCGTTATTTAAGACCCTCACAGAAGTATTCACCAGCAAAAACAAACAAGCCTTTTGTTGTCGATGGTGAGAATTTTTTTGAACTAAAATATCTGTCTTATTATCTTGGAAAAAACTGGCAATCTGTCGCCTCGATCGTTAAGAAAATAGAGTTTGATGAATGGGTTAAACGTTATGTTGATTCGCCTAATTTGGCGATGGATATTGAGATCTTGCTTGCTGAATTAGGGCGAAAAGAGGAAAGTGCGCCGCCTGGATTTTCTGCAAAGCTTTGCTCTGTCCTAGATCCAAATGCCCCGATGCGGTACAAGGGGGAAGCTTATTTCATTGATGGCTTGCGGTATGCGCTTGCCTACTATATGCAAGATCCTGAACGATGTATCGAGATTACAGAGATTCTTGCTTTGCGTATGCCTATGAGTTGGCTTTCTGTGCAGAGTGATTTTGGTGCCGGGCTGGTTAACTTCAACGATGACTTTGATCAACTTTCAAAGATTGCGGTTAAATCAGGTATGGGATTTGGCCCAGAGCGCTGTCTTTATGAGGTTGTTGATGACCAACACTGTCTAAGTCCAATGGTCGAATCTTATATGGTGAGTTCTGTTTCCGATCTTATTTTATTGATGGAGCAAAAAATTAAAGAGGGGGTGATTGAGACCATTACAGTTGATCGCCACATGCTCGCTTTTATCGCTGCAAACTCAAGATTTATCATGCCGTCTGATTTGACTGAGCTTAACAGTGATCCTCGTTCGCATGCTTATAGTTTAGCGTTGATGAATATTTTTTCTGGAGTCCAGCGTTCTTATAAGCTTGATTCGCTGCCAGGATTTACGCGTAAATTCGTTGCATTGCTGGAGCCTGTTATTCATCAATACAAGAATAAAATACGCCGTGCTCAGATACAAAGACGTGCTGAAAAAGCTGCAAAGATAGGGGACTTAACGCTTTTGTTACGGGCATCCCATGATTTGCATCAACTCGCGCTGGATGAAAGCGAACTCATGCGGGCTCGACTGTTGTATAAGCATGCATCGTTGCTCTTAACTGCGAATGATA
>CAYGJW010000171.1:0-2998 GCA_964350415.1 uncultured Alphaproteobacteria bacterium | reverse complement strand
TCGTACCGTTTTTTTCATCAGTTATTTTCAGATCCAAAAGGTACGTTTGATGAAGCAATGGAGAATTCTCCACTTAAAAAAGCTTTTTCGGTTGTCTTTTTTATATCACTTAGTGTCGGTCTCATACTCCTCACGTTAAGCCTAACTTTTCATCACCTCTTTCCCCCAATGTGGACACATCATGTTGGCAGGCATTTTATACCTCTCTGTGCATTTGCAGGGGGATTTCTTCTACCTTTTGCGGTACTCACATTTTTTAGCATCTTATTAATTCCAGCAATAATCACCCTACTTGGCAAAATTTTCAGAACTAAAATTAGCTTTAAAAAAGCTGTTCTTGCCTACGTCCTTCCCTTAGCAGGTTATCTTCCGCTCATTTGGATCACAGCATTATCAATTCTTTTTATTCTCTTAATGAAAAATGTTGATAGCTTTTTAGTCCTTGTATCTCCACCTATTGTAACCTTTGCAATCATAACGTTTATATGGGTTTACTACACATCCCTACAGCTCTTAAAACATGCTTTTGGCTTTAGCCTTTTTGCCTCACTTTGGATTATAATGGTGCCCTTTATAGCCCTGCTTTATCTCTCTCTCCTTACCGCTAACATGAACACATCGATCAGAATTATCACAGATGATAGCGGAGAAGTTATTGAAAAAGTTGAAATTAAAACAGATCTTATTACGGGAGAAAAAACAAGAAAGACAGAAACAAGAGATTCAACAGGAAAAATGACCTCAGAAATTAAAGTACAGAAAACCATTTCAATAGGTCAAAGATTCAAAGAGCTTTTTGGGCTTAAGCAGGATGACGGCCTTCAATCTAGCTCAAACCCTGACACTCAAAGATATCCACCCGATAACATTTCTGAGGAAGTCAAAAACCGCCCGCGGGACGAATTCAACATATCAGAACCAACTTCTGATACAGCCCCCGCCCAATAAACGGGCAGTGTGTAACGTGATAATTTCCAATGAACTCCTATGTATTATAAACGTTATTCAACGATTAACTTATAAGCATAAAATTCATCGGCAAGTATTAACAAATGAGAAAGTTTAATGGCATCCCAAGACAGAACTTTAATTTGTTCTTGAAGGAATGCGAGTGGAGGTTTAATATAGGATCTCCAAAATACCTGCTAGCAGACCTCAAAAAACTGCTCAAAGAATTTTATTAGGTGTCAGCCCCTAAAATTATACAACTATTTTTGACGAAAAATTTTGACTTCTCCGGGCAATCCCCCCATATCTATGTTAGAATAAAGATAGAGCACGAGCGCATATAAACGAGGCAACACAGTGATTAACGTAACATCCAATGCAATCAAAAAAATTCACGATATTATCGCTAGTAAAGATCAAACTGGTTTGATGATGCGTATCAAGATTGATAGTGGTGGATGCTCTGGTTTCCAATACAGCTTCAGCCTTGACGATACGCTAACCCCAGATGATCAAGTTTTCAAGCAAACGGATGATGTGACGATCATTGTTGATGAATCCTCCCTCGCCCTTATCGAAGGCTGCGAAGTCGACTATGTCGAAGACTTGATTGGTGCCGCCTTTAAAATTAATAATCCTAATGCGGCATCCGGTTGCGGTTGCGGCAGTTCTTTTTCTGTTTAGTCACTTCCTCCTATGCTATAAAAAACTCCTGAAACGGAGGTCCTTATGACAAAAATAGCAGCTTGGAACGTCAATTCTGTCAAAGCAAGGTTAGAGCACCTACTGGTATGGCTCAAAGAAGCCTCCCCTGATGTCGTGCTGTTACAAGAGACTAAAACGCAGTGTGAAACCTTTCCCCGTGAATACATTGAGGATCTGGGCTATAACATCGCAACCTCTGGTCAGAAAAGTTATAACGGCGTTGCTATTCTTTCTAAGCATCCGATTGAAGATGTTGTAAAATGCTTGCCCGGCGATGACCAGGACCTACAGGCCCGCTATATCGAAGCGGTCACCAATAATATCCGGGTTGTTTCTGTTTACGTCCCTAATGGCCAAGACTTAGGCACCGAAAAATTTGCTTATAAAATGGCTTTTTATGATCGCCTGCACAGTCACATGCAGTCGCTGCTAGATTATGATGAAGCCATTGTTGTTGGTGGTGATTATAACGTTGCCCTAGAAGACATTGATACCCACGACCCTGTCAAATGCGTTAACCGGATTCTATGCTACCCGGAAGAGCGCAATAAGCTAAGAGCCCTCATGAACTTAGGCTATTACGATATTTTTAGGTCTCTTAAGCCTGAGGCCAAAGAATACAGCTGGTGGGATTATCGTGCTGGCAGCTGGCAAGGCAACAAAGGCTACCGCATCGATTATCTGTTGCTGTCACCGCAAGCTGTTGACCGAACCCTTGATACAGGCATCGATACAAGCCCGCGCGGTAAGAAAACACCCTCAGATCACACACCTGTTTGGTGCACTATCGGCCCTGAAAAAATGCAAATCAATCAGCTCCCCGAGGTTTATAAAAATTAATAAGTAGGATTATATTTTTATTATAAGAACCTGAAAACAAATGATAAATTGATGTATTTTTAGAAAATATATCAATTTATCAACCTGCCACTAAAGAGCTTTCAAGCAAGCAGTTCATCCGATCATTCTTACTCAATCTATTTTGCTTCTAGGCATAAGAAGTTCATCACTTATGCAATATACATAATAAGCGCTTGGTTTGCCTGTGCTGCCTCAGATATAGTATTTCTAAGAATTTCATAATAATGACGAATATATTCTTTTTCTTCTTCAATTCTTTCTGCTGGCGTATTTCTGAAGACGTAGATATCAGCTTCAAGCATATTGCTTTCTGTGAAATTTTTCAAAAGATCTTCAGCGCTAACGCTTTGCAAATGTTGGTTGAACTGCTTGACCTCTACAGAGGTTAAAAACATAGCAGGACCATAGCCTACATCTTCGTCACCAATTTTTGGGGCTGACACCTAATAAGATTCTTTGAGCAGTTTTTTGAGGTCTGCTATCA
>CAYGJW010000170.1:0-3015 GCA_964350415.1 uncultured Alphaproteobacteria bacterium | reverse complement strand
GTCCTAGACCGCATCCAAAGCCTAGACCAAAGCCTTACCCTCATCCGAAACCAAGGCCGCATCCTAGCCCGCATCCAAAGCCTAAATTCAGCAAAAGCAGACACTTTAGTAAAAGTCGGAAGCATTGGAAGAATAAGAAACATAAAAAACCCCGCAAGCCTTTTATGAAACCAAGACCGAATAAGAAACCTTGGTCAACGGATAAGCCAAAACCACCAATGCATAAAAAGCCTCACCCTAAGAAAAAGGTAAATATGCATAAGCGAAAAATTTCTAACTTGAAAAAGAAGATTCAACATCATCGTAAAAAAATTAGGGTGATTAAAAAAAATCACCCTAAGCCAAAAGGCACTGATTGATAAAATCTTGAATCTAAAACTAAAAACCGCTGTGTTATAAACAGCGGTTTTTTTATAATCGAACCATTGATAGATGAAAAATTCATTCTATAAAGCTCTTATTTTTAATCTAAAAGGTGCCCTTCTAAAACATTCAGTGCAATTGACATATTTGCGCGACCAAAGCCTATTCTAAAGTGGTTCGAATAATGACCATAAACAGAACCTGGCAACAAAAGAACCCCTTTACGCTCTACCGTGTTTTGAACAAAATTACTGACTCCTTCATCTCCATAATAGCGAACAAAACCTGTGCACCCGCCACTTGGACGCATCCACGAAAATTTCTCCTCATGACGCCCAAAAAATGTATCAAGAAGCCCTAAATTCTCCTCAAGAATCCTCTGGTTTTTCTTTAAAATACCAGACTGTTGCCGCAGTGCCATTAACGTCAAAATTTCTGAAGGTGCGCTATTACAAATTGATGTATAATGCTTTGTAAGCTCCAGTTTTTTAAGCATTTCCTTATCTTGACAAGCAATCCATCCTACGCGCAATCCCGCCAAACCATAGGACTTACTCATGACACCAATGCTTAGGCCCTTCTCATAAACCGAGGCTACTGGGTCAACCCATGTTGTACTCGATGGCCCTAAAAGCCTGTAAACTTCGTCAGACAAAATATACAAATCATGCTTACGCGCAATGGAAACCAGCCCATCCAACAAAGCTTGATTAAGTGTCATACCCGTTGGATTATGGGGATAATTTACGATAATCATTTTTGTATTAGAGCGAACTGCAGACTCCAATCGATCTAACTGCAGCTGCCATCCTTCTGCCTCCAGCAACTCAATTTCGGTCACTTCGGCGCCAATGTATTGAGGTAGCGTCTTGAGCGATTGATAACATGGAGTCACAACAATCACATGATCCCCTTTTTCCAGCAACGCATGCATTGCACAGTTAATTGCATCCTGAGCACCGGCAAAACATATGATTTGACTTGCATTCGTTTTTGGATACGACTTAGAAATTTCCTCTCGTAAGATCGGAAGCCCTTGAACTTCTGTGTAGGATAATTGCAAATTTTCCCACAGTTTCAGCGACTCTTCATCTGCGTTCTGCAACAGATCTTTCATTGATGTTGTTTCGGCGTCTGAGCAACAAAGCAAATAAGGTGCTGTAAATTCATACTTACACAAGTATTCCTCTAGTTTAAACGTTGGTATTGTCATCTTTTTAACTCCTTCAAATAATTATAAACCGTTGCCCGAGAAATCTTTAAAACCTGAGCGACATAATCGGCCCCACCTTTTGCTTCAAAAGCACCACTCTTCTTAAGATGAATAACAAGATTTTGTTTTTCTGCGCGCGTTAAACGCTCCAGAACTAAGCCTGAGTCCGTAAGAAACTGATGAACGCAACGATGTACGCGTTCTTGCCAGTCATTCTGAAACAACATCTTGGGTTGTGTGTTAATCGTTACTTTTTCAAGAAAAAGACTAAGTCCCTGATGAATATGCTGGAAATGCGCGAGGTCTAAATTGAAGCACATTAACCCAAAGAGCTCCCCTTGTTCATTTGTAAGCGGCGCTGAAATTGAACGTATTTTACATCCATTCAATCCTGTTTTCTCGTAAAGTCCCCACTCTTCCACCTCTTTATTCCAATCTTCTGATTGATCAAGAAGCGATGAATCACCCGGATTACGCCCAGAAAAAGAATTAAAAATAGCAACAATCTTATCGCGCTTAACATCATGAAAAACAACTTCTACATATGGAAAAAACAGCTGCTCAATCGCTCGGGCTATCGGATAATAAATTTCGAATGGACACATATCTCAACCTCCTTTTTAGAATAATTTATTTAAAATACACAAAAAAGTCTAACAATCAAGAGAAATCCGCTTAACTACTGCTATTGACAAACACCCCATAAAACCCTAGGTTTACTATAGATTTATTGACACGCAGGCAATTCACCTCATGTTTTTTAAAAGATATCGGTCTTTAATTGTATTCTTTTATCTGTTTTCTTCTGTATTCATAATTAACATTGATGAAACTAAGGCCAAAGCTTACACCTGCAGTCCTACCCATGAAAAAATCATTGCACTTACCTATGACGATGGACCTAGACCCCCCTATACCACACGCATTCTCTCCATACTAAAACGCTACAATGTTCCAGCGACCTTCTTTGTTCTTGGTGAGAATGTCGTTAAGCACCCATGGATTGTTCAAGATGCTTACCAAATGGGGTGTGAAATTGGTAATCACTCTTGGTCACACCCCATTTTTCACCATAAATCCTGTGATTTTATTCGCCATCAAATTACTCAAACCGATAATATTATTCGTAAAACAGGCTATCGTGGCCCCATCCATTTCAGATCACCCTATGCATTACGTACAGACAACATTCGTAAAGTTCTTGCGGAATCCAATAGAAAACACATCTTATTTGATGTCATTCCTAATGACTGGCAAAACCCGACACCAGAAACCATCGTCAAGCGTATTACCGACGCAATTAAACCTGGGTCGATTATTCTACTGCACGATGGAGGAGGCATCCACAGACACGCGACGGTTAACGCGACTGAGCTCCTTATCCCAGCCTTACACAACCGTGGCTACAAATATCTAACTGTATCAACACATCTTTTCCA
>CAYGJW010000169.1:0-3043 GCA_964350415.1 uncultured Alphaproteobacteria bacterium | reverse complement strand
GGCGTAATGACGATGTGTAGATGCTAAGTGGGCGTGTTTTTAGCCTTCGCCGACGGTTTCAAGCATAGAAGCTTGTATGGCCTCTGCCGGGGTTTTCCCGCCCCAAACAACCATTTGGAAAGCTGGATAGAACCGCTCGCACTCACTTGTTGCGATGTCCACCAGGTCCTGAATTTGCTCAGAGGTTACAGTAAGATCTGGTCTTAAAAGCATAGCATAACGGAAAGCAGGATTAAGGTCTTCTTGTGTAAGGTCAAAGGTACCAATCCAAAGTTTTTCATTAACGCGCGCAAGCAGCTCATAAATTTTCGTTTTGATGACCTTTGAAGCCCGTAAATCCATCACACCTGTCATGTGCAGCGAATTCCAGTCTGAGCGCCATAAAAAGACAAAGCGATAATCGCACCAGCGCCCTGGCACCTCAACGGCAATTTCTTCAGGGCTGTAGCGTTCATAGGCCAGTTCGCGATGCATCAATACATCTTCAATAATATCGAGTGGATTGCGCGTTGGACGTTCTGAAAATGCAAGTTCTATAGCCATAACAGGCACATACCTCGTATAAATTACTTCAACAGCTTCGAAACAGAAAAATGCCACAAAGCGCTTTGACCTGCAATATGACTGTTTGATCGTGACATATTGCGTTATATGTTACACATTATATCGTGATACACCGGCAGAAAAGCAATAGAACAACCAAAACTTCATTAACATACCTGAAAACATGACCGAATCTGAAAATAAATCTATTATTGAACTTCAAGGCGTAACCCTTTGCAATGCAATGGACAAAGTCATTCTTGAGCGCAGCTCCTTTACCATTAGTGCGCAGTCTTTTATCACACTTTGGGGGTTAAGCAATTCTGGTAAAACAGAGTTTTTGCGCATGCTTACGCTTGAAAAACCCTACCGTTCTGGAACGTTAAAGCTTTTCGGCCAAACCGTTGACCTTGCCGACGAGCATCAAAAAGCAAGCCTTCGCCAACGTATTGGAATTATCTCGCAAACGCCGAAGTTTTTGGATCATCTTTCTGTTTACGAAAATCTTATTTTGGGCCTAACAATTCAAAATAAATTAACATCAAAAGCCAGCAAGGAAGCGAACGAATTACTCGATTGGTTTAATTTACAAGATGTTAGCAAACTTCCCACAAGCCTTTTACACGCTTATCAAAGACGTTTGCTGGATATTGCGCGGGCCATCATTACGAACCCTGATTTGATCCTTGCCGATTCTGCAATTGCAGACCTTGAGCCCAGACTGAAAACCAAGATCATGCATCTGTTCACATCCCTGAATGATCATGGCACAACCATTCTGATGACAAGTAGGAAGCCGCTTTCTGGGGCGCAACAGAACCTTCAGCATATTTATATTAATAACGGACAGCTCACTTTCCGCGAAAAACCTTTGGCTGCATAAAATCATGAATAATCATAAACTCAACCACTTACTGCAAACGGATTCGACACAACATAAACTGAATGCCCTCAGTTTTGGCAATGCTTTACTCATTGGACTTTTAGCGACACTGATTTTTTTAAGCCAGACTTTCTTTTCTGATTGGGAGTCCAAGCTTTATAACGTTGCATTTATCGAAGTGCCGCCTGCAACATCTGTCAAATCTCTCAATTTTATCAACGATGCACTGGCTAAAGAACCGAATATACAAGAAATTATTTTCTCTCCAGAGGAAGAAACAGCCCAAGCAATTCAGTCATTACTGGGGGAAGAGGCTGCTCAAATCGATCTGCCTGCCCCAACGCTGATTAAGATCACCATTCAAGATGATTTTACTGAAACCATCGATCGTCTGCAAAGTGATCTTAGTTCTATTCACAGCCACATTCATATTCGCACCCTTGATCAAAACCTACAAGATGTCGACAATGTCCGCCATATTTTTAAACCTTTGTTTGGCCTCTTTTCACTCATTACACTGATGCTTTTGATTCTAACCTTTATGCAGGCCCCAGGACTTATTAACAAAGCCAATGCAACGGGTGCAAAATTAATTGAACTGCTGGGGGCATCCCGTATATCCATTCAAAAACAATTAATTATCTGGATGCTTAAACGTGTGGCGATTTTTACAATTTCAGGGCTGATGATTGCACCAGTTGTGCTGTATCCTTTCTTGCCTTCCTTGTTACAACAGCTCTATACTTTTTCTCATCTACAAGGATTTGCTCTGGTTCTGCTTTCAACCATTGTTATTCTTACAGGCGCAGTGGTGTTTTATCTGACCCAGCATTTTTATCAATCCTACAGACAGGTTGATGATGCCTAAATCCCTGAACCGCATAACCATTCTTATCCTTATGATTGCCATTGGTGCAATTTTATGGTGGGGCGGCCTCAACAATTTTATACGTCAAATTCCACAATCCACACCAACACATGTGGAGAAAGCTGATGCTATCATTATCCTTACAGGGGGAAAGCGCAGGATTCAAACAGGCCTGAAGCTCTTAAAACAAAATCACGCACCCGTCTTATTTATTTCTGGTGTAAAACCAGGGACGACAAAACAAAACCTGACCAGGGGCTACCCTGAGCTAAGGGACCGAATCAAACTGGGACTGGAAGCAGACACAACACGCCAAAACGCTTCAGAAATTTCAGCATGGGTTCATAAGAACCACATTCGATCATGCATTATACTGACAAACGACTATCACATGCCCCGCAGTAAGCTGGAACTCAGCCGTTTTCTAAAAAACTGCAAAAAAACCTATTATCCCGTTCGCACACCTTGGCTCCACAAACATCTTAAGAAAAACAGAGTCCCTTCAATTGTCTTTTCCGAATACCACAAATACTTATTGGCAAATATTAGACAACCGCTTGAGCGATTATTTTATCGCCGTTAGTATTTCAAGTACAGTCCAAGAAAAAGGTCTCCTGAGTTTTACTCTCAGAAGTCTTTGTATTGATAGGTAAAAACCTTGCTGTGTGCGACAAAGTCTTTGGTTAGAACAACGTTTTATCAGGCGTTTAATGTGAGTACCAATGCAAACACTGACATTATGCACGACT
>CAYGJW010000168.1:0-3096 GCA_964350415.1 uncultured Alphaproteobacteria bacterium | reverse complement strand
TGCTTTACGTACATCTCGACATCCTAACTTCTTAAATGTTAGGTGTCAGCCCCAAGAAAAATTACTGCAATCATTTTTATAGTTCTCTTGTTTTCAAATACTTACAGCACCCCAATGAGCAAATTTTTAAGCAGAACTTTAGCTAGCTCAATACAAAAACACCAGGACCCCACTGATAGAACCCTGGTGTTGTTGAACTGGGTCTAGACCAGTATTAATTAAGCTTGATAATCTTCAACAACCTTTTTCGTCAGACCAATGGTATTACAAAAACGCTTCAAATACAGATTCGTTGGGCGGTAAAGTTTATTTTCCTTACCGTGCCCATGGGACATATGGCTGCTGAATTTATGAATAATGCCGTCTTTGTCTTTATACTCAATATGAAAAGACTCACCTTCAACACCCACATTGCATCCAAAGCTTGCAAATAATTGCATTGCATCAAGGGGAGTATAGTTATGGAATTTGTGAGCATTCAAGCCAAAAATGGCATAAAGCAAACGAATATCCAGCTTAAGAGGCAGGACAAACTGTCGATCATTCTCCATTCCATCGATCCTATTGTTTTGAAGCTGTAGCGGGTTAACCTCAATCGACTGCTCACACCACTGACGGTATTTTTTTGACTGCTTACGCTTTCGATCTACTTCCCACTGCGACTGCATACCTTTCATCATATCCGCACAGACGGCGGCATCAAGCACAGTCGCTTCTTCTTCCTGTCTACAATTTGGGTATTCAAAAGCACTTTCTTCATCTTCACTCTCGATGTCACCAACGGATAATGCGTTTTTGGAATATGAATCTTCGCCATCCGAATAGGGGTCTTCCAAGTCAGGGAATTTAATTTCCATCACAGCTTCAGGATCTTCCTCATCTAACTGTATATCTAAGTCTTGCTCAGAGCCTGAAATATCTGAATCTTGCTGGATCAACCGTATTTTCTGCCTTTTATACTTTTCAAATTGACGCTTAAGTAACAAAGCATTTGCAGACCCCATTGAAATGGCTTTGTTTAAAGAATCAGAAAATTCAGCCTCATCGACAGCACCCTCATCTTGCTTGTAAATATTCCACAAAATATCAGAATGGCAATAGTGGGCGTAAGCAGAATCAACATCAATTCTCAAACCTAAACGGCTCATTTTAAGAGCTTCATCAATATCTTTTTCACCGCCATGTCCATGCAAATACATTTGTGCGTAAAGAAAATACGCGACAGAATTTTGTTTTGGTCCGTTGATCACTTCCAGATAAAGCTCACGAGCTTTTACTAATTCTTTCTTAGCCCCTAATCCATTTTCATACATTATCGCAAGCAAAAAAGGAGCATTGCTTCCACCATTCTGGTATGCAATTGACGCATACTTAAAGGCCTCAGCATAATCAATTTTACCGCCCTTACCTTTAAGACACATCACAGCATAATTATAACAAGATGATGTATTTTGCGACTCATCGGCATGCTTTCTAAAAAGCTTGCGTGCTTCTGCAAGATTTTGACCAACTCCCTGTCCACCTTGGTACATTCGAGCAAGTAAAGGCACTGCCTCTAGATCTCCAGACTTGCAAGCTTTATAAGCATACTTAAAAGCCTGCGCATAATCTATTGTCCCGCCTTGCCCATAATAACACATCAAAGCATAGTTATAATGCCCGCCTGTTTCCTTTGACCGCTCAGCGCACTCTTTATAAAATTGACGGGCTTTGACTAAATCTTTTTCGACACCATACCCTGCGCCGTATATCAATCCAAGTAAATGCAGTGCATTAATGCTTCCCAACCTATAAGCAGCATTTGCCCAAGTAAGAGCTTGCGCATAGTTAACCTCTCCGCCCTGCCCTTTGATGCACATGCATGCGTACTGATACATGTTATCGGCCTTGTTCTCATTGTTATCTAGCTTAATAGCCTCCAGTAATATCGAACGCGCTTTTACGAAGTCTTTTTTCTTGAAATCTTCATTAGTGTACAACCTTGCAAGAATTGTCAAAGCCTGCTTTTTACCATTGTCATAAGCAATCTCTGCCCATTTAAAAGCCGCCTCATCATCGATTGCTCCGCCATCACCAATATGCAACATTTGTGCATAACCAAGTGGACTGCTAGGCGTTTCCGAATGTAGCTTTTGCATAATCTGGTAACAATAAGTTTTCCAGTCATTTGATTTTGATAATATAGGGTGCTCGTGAAACCTGTCGGCTACATCCGTATACCCTGATTCAAAAGCAAGCCCTAAAAAGTCATACTCAAGATCTAAAACACAACCATAATAGAAGTGCCCAAGATCTTGCTCCCTTAAAATACAGGCATAGGCGCTTTTTAAAGAACAAGAGAACTCATTAAAGGCAAGCATAGAATCTTCATTCTCTTCAGAATCAAGCAAATACATAAGGTACTTAGAAATACTTTCAGATTTTTTTTCTAACCTCTTACACTCAAAAAACATGCAAATAAAGTCCGGATGAAGCATATATTGTTCAGCACAATTGCGCATTGTCTTTTTATTGTAATCAAGGAGTGATTTTTCCTTAATAAAATCGGCGTTTAACAAATATTCATAGCTTTTGATAAGCTTTCCCATAAGAATCGCAGCTCTATAATTATTAACCCCTCTCATTGAATTCAGGCTCTTGAGCTTCTTTAACGTATTTCCAGGAAGTTCTAATCCTTTCTTTGATTTCTTCTTGGATTTTTTCTTTTTTTTAGCTTTCGTAATAGATCCTGTGACATAGACATAGCCTTCTAATGCTTCACGAATCTGTCTATATAACAAAGAAGCCTCAAGCCATTCATCTGAGGTCTGCCGTATGCTTTGAGGGATTTCAACAGGCAATTGAAACTCAGCATTAGAGATAAGCTTTTTATTCTGAATATGCTCCATATAGGCCACAACATATGTGCCGCCCTTTTCTGCAATTGGCTTCATAAGATCATAGGCTTCTTGGTATTCACCTTTTTCAAAAGCAGCCATTCCAAGATGGTAATTCGCTTGAGCAGATATCACATAAAGAAAAGACAACAAAACGACAATTATAAATTTCTTAAACACAAATAAATCCTTTTCCATAAAATAACAAACCATGAAATAC
>CAYGJW010000167.1:0-3147 GCA_964350415.1 uncultured Alphaproteobacteria bacterium | reverse complement strand
AATTCTTCTTGGGAGCTGAAAATAATCGCAGGGGCTGTGACCGCGCGGTGCTCAGGCTTTACGGCGGAGGTCTTAATGACGGCACGTCCAAGGTTGCCCTCTAGCAACGAGATACCGCCTTCTTTTTCAAAAGGGGCATTCGCCGGCCGCAGTGTATCAAGGTCGCTGCTTTCCTGGGGTGAATCGCGCCACTGTAGGGCGCCATTGTTCATAAACGGTTCTTGCGTATAATGTCTGAGCCCATCACCGGCCACTGTTTTGACATCCTCGTGCAGAAGGCCCCCATCTAAAAGCGAGCGAATCAAATTGCCCATACCGCCTGCCGCATGGAAATGATTGACGTCGGCTTTGCCATTTGGATAGATGCTGGTCATCAGCGGAATGACCTTTGATAAGGCATCAAAGTCGTCCCAGTTAATATGAATGCCGGCCGCCTTAGCGATGGCTACTAAATGCAGGGTGTGGTTCGTAGATCCCCCTGTTGCAAGCAAGCCAATGATGCCGTTGACGATGCTTTTTTCGGTAATCACTTCAGAGAGTGGGGTGTAGTTTTCTGAAAGTGCGGTCAGTTTTGTAACCTGCACGCTTGCTTTATAAGTCAGGGCATCCCGCAGTGGAGTGTTGGGATTCACAAAGGCCGAGCCTGGAAGATGGAGCCCCATGACCTCCATCAGCATTTGATTGCTGTTAGCGGTGCCATAAAAAGTGCAGGTTCCTGCAGAATGATAAGATTCAGACTCAGCTTCAAGTAAATCCTCACGGCTGACTTTTCCTTCTGCAAAAAGCTGACGAACCCGCGCTTTTTCAGAGTTGGGAAGCCCTGAAGGCATGGGGCCACCAGGAACAAAGATCGCAGGCAGGTGGCCAAAAGAAAGGGCGCCAATAAGCAAGCCCGGTACAATTTTATCGCAAATACCTAAGCATAAAAAACCATCAAAGACGTTGTGGGACAGCGAAACAGCGGTCGCCATGGCAATGACATCGCGGCTGAATAAGGATAACTCCATACCTGCCTGGCCTTGGGTAACGCCATCACACATGGCAGGAACTCCGCCTGCAAATTGAGCCGCACAGCCTTGCGAGCGCGCGGCTTCCTTGATAATAGCGGGAAAAGTTTCAAAGGGCTGGTGCGCCGAAAGCATATCGTTATAGGCAGAAACAATGCCGATGTTTGCTTTAATAGGCTGCTTCAGCGTGTCTTTGTCTTGCGTGCCGCACGCTGCATAGCTGTGTACAAGATTGGTGCATGACACCTGGTCGCGCATGACGCCTGCATGTTTTTGGCTGTCCATACGGTCCAGATAACATGCACGGCTGGCTTGGCTGCGTTTAATGATAGTGTCTGTAATGTCAGCAATGATCGGGTGAAGCGCAGCCATGATTTATCCCATTGTTTGTCGTAAGTTTAAAATTTCGCTTAAACTTTTGTCTAAGGTTGTTATAGTACCAAATTCTTGCAGTCTCAATGAAAAAACGTGGAGAATACTGTGGCGTTTGTTCGGCCGATGGTTCCTTTTGAAATGGTGGTTTTTGGTGGTAGCGGTGACCTTGCCATGCGTAAGCTTTATCCTGCGCTGTATCATTTGCACCGCGAGAAGCGCCTGCATAATAAAGGCAGCATTGTGGGTGTCGCACGCCAAGAAATGGTGCGTGATGATTTCATAGAGATGGCCCGCACAGCTTGCATTGAAGCCGATGGTGACAGCTTTGAGCAAGAAGCCTGGGATGCTTTTGCGAAGCGCCTTGATTATGTCGCTTTTGATGCTTTATCTGCGGAAAACTACACTGTTCTTGAAGATAAGCTCAGTAAGCAGTCTGATAATGCGCGCATCTTTTATCTTTCGACCAGTCCGGATCTTTACGGGGCCATTTGTTGTAATCTAAAAAAATGCGGCCTGACAACAAAGCAAACACGGGTTGTGTTAGAAAAACCAGTGGGCTATGACCTTCCTTCTGCACAAAAAATTAATAAAGAAATTTGCCAATATTTTAAAGAACAGCAAATTTTTAGAATTGATCATTACTTGGGTAAGGAAACGGTTCAAAACCTGAAGGTTCTGCGCTTTGGCAATGCTTTGTTTGAGCCGCTATGGAATGCGAAAGCCATTAAACATGTGCAAATAACCGTTGCAGAAGAAGTAGGGATCGACGGCAGGGCCTCTTATTATGAGAATGCCGGCGCCATGAAGGACATGATTCAGAATCATCTGTTGCAGCTTTTGTGTATTGTTGCCATGGAGCCCCCAGGCGACAAGTCTCAGGATGCAATCAGGGATGAAAAGCTGAAAGTTCTGAAATCTTTGCGGCCCATTGATCCTGTTAATGTCAGCGACTTCGTTGTTTCCGGTCAGTACATAGCCGGAGCAATAAAGGATAAGCCTTGTGCAGGGTATCGCCAAGAAGAGGGTGTTGACCCTAAAAGTGATCGTGAAACTTTTGTTGCTTTGAAGGCACAAATTGATAACTGGCGCTGGTCTGGGGTTCCGTTCTTTTTGCGTACAGGCAAGCGCATGGGTGAAAAAGTTTCAGAAATTGTCATTGAATATCGCAGCGTACCCCATTCTATTTTTGATCCAAGTGCAGGCGAGTTGTTGAATAATAAGTTGATTGTTCGCTTGCAGCCGAATGAAGGTATCAAATTGATATTAATGGCTAAAATGCCGGGCACAGGTATGGATTTGCAGCCAGTGTCCTTAAACCTTAATTTTTCTGAGGCCTTTAAGGGGCGTAAGCCTGGCGCTTATGAACGGCTTTTGATGGACGTCATTCGCGGCATTCCCTCGCTGTTTATGCGCGGTGATGAAATTGAGGCATCCTGGGGCTGGGTGGATCAAATTATGAAGGGCTGGAAAATAAACTCTGTGACGCCTCTGCCATACGCGGCAGGAAGCTGGGGTCCAGAAGATTCGAAGAGTTTAATTGAACGATATGGATTTCACTGGCAGGAAAATGAACGTTTGTAAGGAAAAAAAATTCGAAGACCGTGATGCATTGGCTCTCGCTTTGAGCGGTGATGTGACGCGTGCGTTGCTGGCTGGGTTTAAGCAGCGTCAGGACGTCAGTTTTGTTGTTTCGGGTGGTAGTACGCCGATGCCCTTCTTTAAGGCTTTGTCGCAAGAGCCGTTGAACTGGGGGCGGGTGCATGTG
>CAYGJW010000166.1:0-3167 GCA_964350415.1 uncultured Alphaproteobacteria bacterium | reverse complement strand
GGTCTTTGCTTTTGCTTGAGCCACTTCTGCTTTAGCCGCTTTTTCTTTTTTCTTTGCTTCAGCTGCAGCGACAATTTCATCTAAGAATTCTGCGTTTGTGAGATCCACCTCATCTTCATCTTCTACAAGCTCTATTTGTTCCATTAGCGCGTCCTCACCCAAAAGACGAGCTTCTTCCAATAAAACCTTGGTAACGTGATGCTCTGACCCAATCAACATTGCACATAAATCTGCAACGCTCGCCAAACGCTCTGAAGGGCTTAGGTCTTTGCCATCTTCTTCTGGCTGCCAAGCATATGCAGCGTCTTCAAGGCCTTGCAGAATATCATCATGATTTAACAAACTATTTCTTAAAGGATATGTCTCATTATCTTTTCTTGCCTGAGCAACCTGCATCCATATTTTGTGCCCTTTCAGCACATCTTTAGGAACGCCTTTACCCAAAAGATACAAGGCCCCCAAGTAGTACTTAGATTTAAGATGCTTTTTATATGCATTCGAAAAACAATGGAATGCTGACCCATAATTCCCTTTACCTAAAAAAGCAATCCCTCTATTACAGTTCTTTTCGGCTGCGCTTACTTTCTTTCCCCCAGCATAAACGTCCGTTACACCCACCAGCACCAGCAACGAAAGCACCAACAAGCATGATTTTTTTAATTTTTTATAAAGCATTTGAACTCCATCTTTTAAGATAAACCAAGTGACGACGTCAAAAGTTACTCAAAAAATCCATGAATTCTTTTGAAAACCCCAGAAGGAGGCTTCCCAAGCAACTTCTGTAAAATTATCGTAGCGTAAATAATTTGAAGCTTCACTTTAAAAAATAAAAAACATCACAAGCATTTAGTAAATTTTATTTAATCATTGAAATCAAATACATCTTAGAAACAATCCGGTCACAGGACAAAAAGACAGACAATTACCACAACGAAAACAAACAATTGATTTCATTGAAACAAAACACTATTATGTCACTGTTGCTTAATTAAAGAACTCACTAAGACGCTATGAAAAAAGGGCTATTTTAAAAATGAAAACATTATATGACACATACTTTAAGTACGCACAGCTATTGTTTAGTGTGTTTTTTTTTA
Source organism: uncultured Alphaproteobacteria bacterium (assembly GCA_964350415.1). GTDB lineage: Bacteria > Pseudomonadota > Alphaproteobacteria > CAYGJW01 > CAYGJW01 > CAYGJW01. The sequence goes on along the minus strand of CAYGJW010000166.1, from coordinate 2,070 downwards.
CTGCTCTATTTTCTGCGCATTCATGTCAGGCAAATTACTCAATTGCACTTGAGCATTTTGAAAACAGTCAATTTAGTAAAGCGAAAAGCCTTCTTACTGCCTATACAAAATCAGGGTCCACAATTGGATTGGCTTACCTTAAATATATGCATGAGAACTCAGGTGCAAAAGCAACTTACACCCCACCTTATGATTGCGTTCCTGATATATGGATTGAAGAATCAAATAATGCCTTGCAAGCTTCTTTGGCTTACATGACGATCTTGGATAAAAGGCAAAATCCAAACGACAGGGCACAGACCAAAGCAACAGTAGAAGAAAAAAACACCGCTCTTAGAAATCTTACTGCTTTAATAATGAAACAAAAATGTCCCAGGGCTGCCGTCTTGTTAGGCAAAATATTTGAAAATAATTTTTCCTTAATTAAGGAACTTAGCTTTTTCAAACTATTCAACCTCCAAAAAATTACTTCTGCCCAAACATTCTACCCATGGGCTTATAGGCAGCTACCTCCCTTTAAGGCTTTGTTTGATCTTGACTTACTGTGTAAGGCACATGCTTACGTCTTTAAACTAGGTATGACACCACAAAGTTTGCAGAAAAATTATCCCACCTATGCAAAACACCTTGAAAATGAGGGTTTTAGATTAACAGCATTAATAACCTTTTGTGCCCAGCTTAATCAGATAAAAGACCTCGGCAACAAGCAACTTTTAGACAAATATTTATGTGCTGCACAACACCCCTTTACTGCAATGCTAGAACTACAAAACGGCATACGGTCTGCGGCAAGTTTTTTATATCTTTTTAATGATATGCAACTACTTGATGGAGATTGTGGACAAATTGAAAATTACCTATATGAACTTTGCAAGAAAGTACCTGCAAGGGATTTTCGTATGCCTCACCTAAGCTACAAGCTTTATCTTAGACAAAGCGATGAAGATACATTTAAAGTTTATGAAATATTAAGCACTTTTATCCACAAACCTGAATATGCGAATGCTGAGCTCTATTATAATTTTGCGGTAGCGCTCAGCTCAAAAAAAATTACCCCCACAGACTATAAAAAAATTCGCTTCTATTATGAGAAATCACTTGAATGCAAGGATGCTGTAGCACCACGAATACAATTGGCAAAATTCTACTCTGCTGGAATTGGCGGAGAGCAAGACTTTGACAAAGCACTGGATATCCTTAAGTCCCCACTTATTGACAGCAACAACCCCGAAGTTCTTTTTATAAAAGCAAGTATCATCAGGGATTCTAATCCCCAAGAAGCGGCACAATACTTCTTACAAGCACATCAAGCAGGTTTCCCAGCACAGGGGGCTATTATTGAGTATGCAAATTGCCTAATCATCGATGAAAATGGATGCATCAATAAAGATAATAATAAAAATCTTAAAATTGCATTCAGCATCTATAAGAAAAACTTAAGGCACTTATGCGAACGAAATAAAATCAAATATGCAATATGCTGCACACTTGTCGGATCTTATGAAGAGAGAAAAAAAGGGATTCGTATCCTAGAAGACTTAAGCAGAAAGAACTCTCCTATTGCAACTTATGAACTCTTTCTTATCAAGATTCGCAGCGCAGATACCGCAAAAGATGCCCGCATCGCCTTAAATCTTATTCAAAAATACTCTGAAATAGCCCCTGATGCGAGGATACAGTATATTGTTTTATCTGCTTACTTTTATCAGCTTTTTAATATTGGCAGCCTTCGTGACTTTCATGAAAATATGCGTTTAATTGCACAAGAAGCCCAACAAAAAGACGACATACGAGGGCTTTTTACACAGGTCGCTTATTACGCGTTTCATTCAAATAGAACAGACTTTTTCTCGCTATACCCAGAAATATTCCAACAAGCCATTGATGATGGAGATGCGTATGCTCTGCTCCTTCAGTGGGCAACATTTTACACAAAGCCTGCTCAGAAAAAAAACAGCAATCATAACTCAGGAACAGACGGTGAAGAGCAAAAAGCTGCCCCCTCTACGCGCCAAGAAGAACCAAGACTTGATGTACCTGATGATGAAAGCAATGATGTCTGCATAGACT
>CAYGJW010000165.1:0-3289 GCA_964350415.1 uncultured Alphaproteobacteria bacterium | reverse complement strand
CACCAGAACTGACTGCCCTATACGGTAGTGGCAACCATTTTGGTCATGGAAGTTTCGCCAATGAATTTGTCAGCAATCCAAACCTTAAATCTGAAAAAGCCTTTAACAAGGAAATTGGCCTTGGATTTGATTTTAAAGATGTCCTAACGGATAAGGATCAATTTCGGGCAAAATTTTCAGGATTTGTCAATCACGTCCACAACCTGATTGAAACACAAATAATAGACGACAAAACAACCCGTAGGAACGCCAAACGCGCCCGTCTAAAGGGCATAGAAGCGGATATTTCCTACACTACGCCATGCGCTTTTTTCAGCATCGGTGGCTCCCTATTACACGGTGACGAGCTAAAAAAACATCGTCCACTTCATGATATTCTGGCTCATAAGCTGTTCACAACTGCGGGGTATCGCTTCACACAATCGAATATTACAGTTGGCTGGAGAGCCTTGTTTGCAGCAGATCAAAATCGCGTTCCGGGCGGTGAATCTTTAGAGCCTAAAACTCCAGGATACGGCATTCACAACGTATTTTTGTCTTGGGAACCGGTCAGCAACAGCTTCGCTGAAACCCGCCTAGACCTTGGGATAGATAACATTTTCAACCGCCGTTACCGCAAGCACCTCTCCCAATTACCAGAGATCGGCCGCGTCTTTAAAATTGCCCTTACTTTAGCCTTCTAATCTGCGGTAAAAGCCCGTATACTTAATTGTAATTAAGAGGAGGATCTGTGAGCGCTGAGCTTCCAGTATACATAAGGCTTTTATTTTGTACGCTGCTGTCTGTGGTTGGACATGTGGCTCTCTCTGCCTTGCCTGGACTTCACTCTTTCTCTGCTGCAAAGCCCTCTAACGTATTAGAAAAACCAACTAAAATCAGAATTAACTTCAGGACACCAACGGTTGAGCCCATGAAAATTATTGAGCCGCCGAAGGAAATAACCGCCCCAAAACCTGTGGCGCAACCTGTTAAAAAAACGGCTCTTCAGAAGCTCGCAAAACCTGCAATTAAACAAGTTAAAGAAACCCTAAAGCAAGCACTTAAGGCACCTACTCCAAAGCCTCAGATAAAGACCGCTGCGAAGGCCCCTAACCTAAAGCCCAAAGTGAAAACAACTGCACTTGCACCAGCAGGCGCATCCCAAATCATGAAAGAGCTGCCGCGCACCCTTTACGTAAAGGGGCCGCATAAACAAAACTATCCTTCCAGGGCTGTGAAGCTTGGACAGGAAGGCAGCGTCATTATCCACAGTGATGTCAGCCTTTCAGGCATCCCTATTAATGTACGCGTGTTCCAACCATCAGGCTTTCCTTTACTCGATAAAGAAGCGCTTCGCACGGCAAAACGCAATCGCTATAAACCTCAGCTACATGGACGCACCTTGCAACACATTTACAATTTTGACTACAATCGTTCTTAATTAATTCAAAGAGTTATTCACATATGCATACCATCGAATGGTTCCAGAAACTTGGCTTTTTAGGCTACCCACTTCTTTTCAGCTCACTGATTGCGGTAGCACTAATACTTGAACGGCTGATCTTTTATTTCACCCTTAAGCTACCTAGTGATCATGACCTTAAGCAACTGCGAGATGCTGCACAAAACAGTCGAACTCTTCCTGAAAGCCTTAAACTTAAGCCCAAATTGGAACACCTATTTCAGTGTCTTTTTGCAGCGCAGACCGATGATAAAACACGCAGAGATGAGCGCCTAAGCTTAGAACTGTCCCTCTATGAAAGGCATTTATTTATCCATTTAAGATGGCTGAATCTATTTGCTGCGACTGCGCCTCTGATGGGTTTGCTTGGCACTGTTATTGGCATGATTGCAGCCTTCAAAGTCCTGGCAGCACACCAAGGCCCTGTGCATCCCTCGCTCCTTGCTGACGGCTTGTGGAGCGCCCTCTTAACGACGGCAGCAGGATTGGCCATCGCATTACCTTGTCTAATTTCTGCGCAAGCACTGCGCATTTGGGGCCAAAGTCACCTGGACCATATAACAAGTGTTCTGAACGACCTTTCGCTAATTATGGATAAGCCGCAACCAGCAGCCATTGCGACATGATTCAATCTAAACACAAACGAGATAACAGCCTGCAAGAGACCCTTATAATGGATCTCACCCCCATGCTTGACGTGCTTTTTTTGCTGCTGATCTTTTTTGTTTTAACGGCAAATGTTGCGCAATTCAGTGTTGACCTTACGCTTCCATCTGCAGAGCAATCTGGGATTCCTATGGAAATAAAGCCAGATGCTTTATTGCTGAAGATGCACGTTAATCCCAAGCGTTGGATCATTGATGAGCAAACCTACACTAGCTGGGAGGACACTAAAATGGCACTGCAAAAAATTGCAGCACAAAGCCCTAGACCCCTTACAATTGCAGGCGATAAAAACCTACCGCTTCAAAGACTCATTAAAGTGCTGACTTTTATGGAAAATATTGGCCTAGATGCGGCTGAAATTCTTGTGGAGCCAAATCTAAAAACGCGCTAATACTATAAAAACGGCTAGGGAAAATATGTTATGAATCAAATATCTCAAAATCAGGAAATCATCTACACTAAAGACAACAAAGTTAAATGTAGCGGCAATGGCGACATTGGCGGGCACCCAGAAATTTACCTGCATTTTAAAAATATTCAGAATCCTAATGAACTTATTTGCCCCTATTGCAGCCGCACATTTATTAAAGAAACAGCGAATTAATGACTTCTACGGATACTGCCTCTGGCAAAAAGCACCTCTATCTTATTGATGGTTCAGGGTTTATTTTTCGTGCCTATCACGCGCTTCCACCAATGACCCGGGCGGATAATACGCCGGTGAATGCGGTGTATGGTTATACAACGATGCTTCTGAAAGTTATTGAGGAACATAACCCAAGCCACCTGGTTGTGATTTTTGATGCGGCACGAAAAAACTTTCGCAATGATCTGTATCCTGATTATAAGGCGCACCGGCCACCGCCGCCCGATGACTTGATCCCCCAGTTTGCACTTGTCCGGGAAGCGACTGAGGCACTCGGCATTCCTCAGATCCAAATGGAAGGTTTTGAGGCTGATGATCTGATCGCGACCTATGTGCGAGCCGCCAATGAACAAGGCGAGAAAGTCACAATTGTATCTTCCGATAAAGACCTTATGCAGCTTGTTAGCGATGACGTCACCATGTTTGACGCCATGAAAAACAAAAGCATTGGCCCCAAGGAAGTTGCGGAAAAATTTGGTGTTCCGCCAGAAAAAGTAATCGATATTCTTGCCCTTGCAGGGGATGCCTCCGCTAAC
>CAYGJW010000164.1:812-3299 GCA_964350415.1 uncultured Alphaproteobacteria bacterium | reverse complement strand
AAAGATCACGTTGATTTAACCCCCCCAGAAGAGATTATAGAAGAGGAAGAAGAGTTTTCTGTGGATCTTTCGCATATCCCGCTTTTGTTTGAGCAGTTCGGTATTAAAAGTCCTGAAGGAACTTTGGACATCCTCATAAAAATTTTAACAGACATCGATGTGCAGCATCAAATTTTAGAATGTGCAGAAGTATTTAAAGGCTGTCTAGCCATTGATAAGAAACAGCTTGCTTGGCAGATTGTCGGCGATCTTCTGGGCGCCAAGAACATCATGGAGCAACTAAGAATCGATTATCCTGTGGAAGAAACTCAGATAACGGAGAGTTTAAAGTGCACTTTGATTAAGCAAACTTTGGAAGTTTACTTAGAAGAGGCTGGAGTTTGTCGGTTTAAATACTCAGGCTATGAATGCTGTGTGCGTTTCCAAGAAAAAGCGCAATCTGTAGAAAAAGTTGGTGAAAATCAATGGGAATATGACTTTCAAGAATTACTTGATGTAACGGGCAGCACTTTGGGTGGTTGGTTACAAGGTTTTAAAGTGTGGGATGTTTTTAGTTCGTGCGTTCCAAAAATTGATCAGAAAGAAAAACAGGATTAGTCTTTGAGTTATCTGAAAGCTCAAATTTTATATACCCTAGAATATGAGCAGCGCTGTAAAAGAAGTAGGTGTCCGTAATGTTTGAGATATAGATGCTGATGGCTGCTCCTTATCTGTTGTTTCATATAAAGACCAGTATCTTTTAAAGTTCTATATTCTTGTTTTCACTTTGGCAAAGAACGTGTATTGCTGGTTCATGGTGTTATTTTTTGTTTAGAATTTTTTAGCGAGGTGATGGATGCGGTTATTTTATGTTTTAATCTTAGTGTTTGGGGTGAAAATTCAAGTAGAGGCTCAAGAAAGGCAAGAGATTACGGGACCCGTCTCGATACTTGTAAAAGAGGAAATGGAGTTTTCTGAAGGCTTGAGTCATACGGAAAACTTAAGTGAGTCAGATAAGATGAATCTTTGGATTAGGTACTTAAAAAAAGAAAATGCCGATCCAGAAATTGTCACGGGCATTCTTATAAGCGCACAGGACTTTCAGAATGAACAAAACAAGACGGACCTTTATGATGCTTACTTAGCAAATTCCAGCATTAATTCTGAGTGTGTGCTTATTATCCTTGAAGAGTGTTACGACCTGAGACCAGAAGAAAAGAGCCATAAAGCGGATTTTTGGGGAGGATTTTTTAGACCTCACTATAAATGGCTCTATCAGAAACAGCATAAAGCTCCACAAATTGAAAGCGTTGTCCAAGAGGCAGTAAGAAAAAGCAGGAGAGCTGAAAAAGCGAGTTTTTTATCAATTTATAATAATATGTTCTTGGATTCTGATGAAAAATTTAATGTAGAAAAATTTGCCACATATTTTGGTGTTGAAAATAGCTTTTAGCAAATAGAATACTTATGGATGTTCGGGTGGTTTGTAAAAAGAGGTGATCTATGCGTTTCATATTTTATATGCTGATGATGTTTGGATGTTTTTTTCAAGTAGAGGCTTATAGCCTAGAGAGTTTTGAGGATGCTCAGCCTATAGGTGAGGCGTCTATTATTTTTAGAACGACTCCGTCTTGGAAACAGGCGGCTCGGTTCATTGAAGCTATTAAGGAAGAAGGCACAGACTTGGAGGCTGCATCTGAAGTTCTCTCTAGCGCAGCAAATCTAAAGCCAGTATATAGAAGATCAATCTATGAAGCTTACTTTCAGCGTGAAAGAATAGATGCAGGCTGGGTGAGGTTCATTTTTAATGATGTGCAGAATTTTTCTGAATGGTATAGGGCTGCTGTTTATGCTGCTTATGCTGGGCGCCAAATTTTAGATCCTGCTTGGGTGAGCTTTATTCGTAATGACATTGAATGTTTTGAAGATGAAGCGTGTAAAGACTATGTTAATGCTGCATTAGCGAGGTAGAGCTTTGTCTTGTTTTGTGTAATTAGGATAGAGAAAATTCCAATGGATTGGTCAGAAGAAAAAATTATTCAATATATGCGGAATACGTTTTCTGCAGAAAACGTAACATTCGTACAGGGAATCGGCGATGACTGTGCTGTGTTTCCTAAAAATAAAGAAGAATCGTGGCTTGCCACCACAGATGCAATGGTTGAGGGCGTCCATTTCCTAAGACTGGAGATGCCGCCAGAAGATTTGGGCTTTAAGCTTGTCTCCGTAAATGTAAGTGATGTCGCGAGTATGGGCGGCACCCCAGATCATATGTTCTTAAGTATGGCCTTGCCGGAAGGTCTTGACTTGAAATGGTTTGAGGCTTTCATCCAAGGTGTTAAGCATGGGTGTGAGGTCTACGGGGTTGCGCTTTTAGGCGGTGATACCGTGCGATCAATGCGTGATTTATTTTTCAATGTGATGGTGCTTGGGTCTGTAAAAACGTCTGATCTTAAACTTCGCCATGCGGCAAGGCCGGGTGATCATGTCTTTGTGACAGGGCCTTTG
>CAYGJW010000164.1:0-802 GCA_964350415.1 uncultured Alphaproteobacteria bacterium | reverse complement strand
GGCCTTTGGGGCATGCAGCAGCAGGTCTTAAAAGCTTACAGCTTGGTTGCTTCGAGGATGAGGGTGCGATCTGTCGTCAGCAATTTACAAAGCCTTGCGCGCATATGGAAAAAGGCGCTTGGTTAGGTGCCCAGACCGGAGTACATGCAATGATGGATATTTCAGATGGGTTGTTGCGTGATGCCCGTAGATTAGCAAAGGCGTCAGGCGTTGGTATTCAAATAGATCTTAATCATCTAGATATCGATGATGAATTGAAAAAAGAGTGTAAAAGATTCGGTTGGGACCCTTTGGAGTTAGCGTTGACAGGAGGAGAGGACTATGTGTTGCTGTTGACCGTTAACCCGGCAATGGTTAACCATTTAGAAGGGGCTTATCTTAAAGAGTTCTCAGAGCCTTTGCGCCATATAGGTACGATTCTTGAGGGAGAAAAAGGCCTGAAACTTGTTAAAAACGGACGTGCTTTTGATTCTCCCTACCTTGAGTTTGATCATTTTATAAGTTAATTTTTTCAGTCTTTAATTTGCAATGATCAGTGTTCGTAAGGAGCCAAGCCGAGGTCTGAAAAATGCCTTACGTTTAATTAAAGTTTCTTTGCTAATTGCCGAAACAAGCTTATTTGGCACAAAAAGTGGTTTGTAGCGATAAAAAGACTCCGCGACGATAACCGTATCATTTGCAGGAAGCGTAAAGCCAGAAGGCAAGGTAGCAGTACCGCCCTCACTGCCAATAGAGCTAACAACGCTGCCTGGTTCAGTGGTTTTAAGCCCGCCACTGCTGCGTTGCCATAAAACATTAACGC
>CAYGJW010000163.1:0-3355 GCA_964350415.1 uncultured Alphaproteobacteria bacterium | reverse complement strand
ACGATAAAAAGCAACTACAGCAGGCAACCAATAAGGTGGCCAATGCATCTTCCAAGCTACAAGCTGTCTTGGAGGAAAAGGAAACTTATCGGGAAGTCAGAGATGAAATTCCTCAATATTTATTACAAAAAATAGACTAACCATAAAATCAATACCATTGCTTCTGAAGGAAAAATCTGCTGATATCTTCATAGGAAAGGAGTGGTTTATGCGCACTCTATTTTATATCTCTGCTCTTATACTCAGCTTTAGCTTTCAAGCTTATGGTAAAAAAAAACCACTTGAAACAACGGATTCTGTTCCTAAAACTACGACTCATCATAAAGAAGCAGGTCTTGCAAAAAAAAGGAAAAGGCAACACAAACAAAAAGACCAAAACACCCAACCTACTAAAAAAAGAAAAACACGCTGCACCACGATGCAGAAAACAGATATTTTAAATGAAATACTTTTAATAAAAAAAGAAGATCCTGAAGAAGATCCCAGTATAAATCAGTCAAAGGATACCCCTACCCCACTCGGAAATTTAAGCGTTTTACCTCCTGCTGCTCTGTCGCATATCGCAAATTTTCTTCTTCTTTCTGATGCCTTCAGCCTTGGGCTTGCGAGCAAGGAAACCACAAAAATTTTCTTAAGCGATCTCCCTACTTTTTTCAAATCCTTAAGTTATCAACTCTTCGATAGCATCCAAACACTCTTTGCAATGCATGATGTTCAGCAAGGCCCCCACTTTATAATAAACAAGGTTGAGCAACAAACCTTAGGGACCCATATCCAGCGCCTGATGGAAATTATTCGGATTTTGGATGATCACTTTTGCTATCAAATTGATGATGACGCTTATAAAGCAGGTATTCGTCAGCTTAACAGAACAGAGAAAGAGCTTTTCTGGGAAGGCGCTTTAAATGATCTCTATCATTTTATGCAGGAACAAAATTTTGAGAGATCCCAGGACTATCAGCTTATTCATATCCTACTGGGTCAAATTCTAAGACATATGGATGGCCAAAAAACGACCTTTGAGCTTAATCCAAACATTCAAGAAAGTGATGCTGGGGTTAATGCAATGGTTGAAATGTTTTTCCATCTTAACAACCACCACTTTAAACAACAGCAAGCCAACTTTAAAATGCTTTTGCTTAACCTCATGAACAGCCGTCCACATCAGCTTACCTCTTTAACAATCAAGAGACTTCATTCCTTTCATGACGCAAATCCAAACCGTCTTTACCATCTCCTTAAAGGGATCCTTTCCTACATTCTTATGCATCCCGGTAAAAATATTGATGCGTTACGAGGTTTCATACAGCTGTGTTGGTCCCGGGAAGCCAACATGGTCCTTTATCTTAAACAGGATGATTCAGACGCTGAGCTGATGGCAGCTCTTCTTACAGAAGCACAGGAGTTTGGTAATGAGGCGCATAAGCACAGACTGTATACCAGTTATTTACAACGCCGCGAGGTTGATCAAGGCCTTGTGCGCTTTATAATCAAAGATACGCATCTTTTTCAAAGTGAAATTTCTCAGTTCCTTATTTATAAAGCATATCTAAGGCGTGAAAGCATAGACCCTGAACTGCTTACAGAAATTTTTACAATCATTGCCAACTTTAAAAACCAGGATCTCCTGCTATCCACCTATAAAACCTACCTAGAACGTAGGCAGCTTTGCCCTGAAATTGCCCGATCAATCCTTCTGCATGCTCACATTTTTCAAAAACAAAACTACAGAAGTATTCTTTACGCAACCTATCTTCTACATACCGATTCTGACGCACAGCTTATTGCGGAGATTTTTACAGAAATCCAATCTTTTAAAAATAAAGATAAGGTAGCAATCTACACCGCATATTTTAAACAAACGCAGATTTCTCCTGAACGAGTTGATGCTATTTTCGCAGACCTACAAAATTTTCGTGCAAAAGACAAAGCAGAACCTTACCTTGCTTACCTAAAATGTGAACAACCAGAGCCGCACTTTATTGAAAGCATTATAAGTCAGGCCTACAATTTCAGGGATGAGTATCATAAAACATCTCTTTTTAATGCATATCTGAAGCTCACCTATGCGGCCCCTGCTCATATTTCTAACATTCTTGAGGCAGCGCAAAGTTTTGATAAAAATCACAGGAAAAAACTTTACCTGACTTATTTCTCCTGCCCTCATGCGAATGCGAACCAAATGGCACTTATCATTAAAGCGGTGCATCGATTTGGTGATGAGTGGAATAAAAGCTTTCTTTATGCAGCTTATCTTACCCATGCGCATGCAGACCCGCTAATTATAAATATCATCATTACAAAAGCACAAAACTTTAGAATGGGATCATCCTCAAAAGCACCTGTGTATGCAGCTTATATTAAGTATAAGTGCGCTAACCCGAATATTGTGATCGCCCTCATAGAGGAAGCAAAAACCTTTGTTAATTCCACCCATAAGGCCTCTGTTTATGCGGCCTATTTAGAACGTGAAGACGCAGATTTACAACGTGTAGATACCCTCATTGAAGAGGCCCAAAGTTTACATAGCTGGGAGAAAAAAGAAATTTATACGGCCTATATTAAACGCCCTGATGCTAATCCAGCGCTTATTGAACAGCACCACATGGTGACTTTTGTCTCATGAAACAACACACCGGCAAAAAATGATTTCTAAAGGTTAAAATTCCTTGCAGAGTTATGGCAAAAATCGCACCCTCATTTAAGAACGCCATAAATAAATAGGGGCAGCATTTGGGCGCGGATAAAAAAATTTGGTTTAAATTTTGGGGTGTCAGGGGCAGCTTCCCATGCCCTGAGCCGCAGTTCTCAAAATTTGGCGGGCATACCTCTTGTGTCGAGGTACGCTGCGGCAATCACACGATCATTCTTGATGCCGGCACAGGCTTTCACCCTTTAGGTCTTGAAATGTCTAGAAAAAGCAGCCCCCAAACAGCTGACATCCTTTTATCGCATACGCATCTTGATCATGTACTGGGACTTCCATTTTTTCCCCCTTTCCATCACGCTGGTAATCATTTTCATCTACGAGCAGGAAACCTACTCCCCAGGCATCAGATGAAAGATGTACTTGGGAAGCTGATGTCCGAGCCACTTTTCCCTATCGGTCCAGATGCCTTTAAGGCGCAGCTTGATTTTCATGACTTTAAGGCAGGAGAGACCTTTTGGCTTGGTCCTGAATCTGATATCGAAGTCATCACAACACATCTCAATCATCCCAATGAAGCAACAGGCTACCGCATTAACTACCAGGGGAAATCGCTTTGTTATATTACAGATACCGAACACACGGAAGGTCAGCTTAACCCACAAATTCTCAAGTTGATTGCAGGCGCTGATTATGTAATCTATGATT
>CAYGJW010000162.1:0-3396 GCA_964350415.1 uncultured Alphaproteobacteria bacterium | reverse complement strand
TAAATCAATGTAAGGCTTCCCACTGTCCCTGTTGCAATTGCAGTAACAACGCCTTTAGTTGTCGCCCTGCGCCAGAAAACAGCCAAAATCAAAGCAGGAAAGTTTGCACTTGCGGCAATCGAAAAGGCAAGACCCACTGGAATCGCAACATTCTGCCCCTTAAAGACAATTCCCAGTACAATGGCAAGCAGTCCTAAGATACAGGTTGAAATCCGCGCAACACGCATTTCACTTTGTGGATTGCTTTTACCTTTCTTAATCACATTCGCATAAAGGTCATGGGAAAGCGTTGCAGCACCTGAGAGCGTTAGACCTGCAACCACCGCAAGAATTGTTGCAAATGTCGCGGCTGAGATAAACCCTAAGAAGCTATCGCCCCCAAGAATCTCAGACATCAAAAGCACCGACATATTGCCGCTTGGCTCAAAGTGTCTGATCACATCTTGACCGACAATCACCATCGCCCCAAAGCCCATGATAAACGTCATAATGTAAAATGCACCGATAAAGCCCGTCGCATAAAACGCAGAACTGCGCGCGGCTTGTGCATCGGGAACCGTGTAAAAGCGCATAAGCACATGGGGTAATCCCGCCGTTCCCAGCATAAACGCTAAGGCTAACGATACCGCATCCAATGAATTCGCATATAGACTACCAGGGACTAGAATCCCTGAACCATAGGTATCTGAAGCCGTTTGCATCAGTGCTATGGGATTAAAGTTAAACTGGGCAAGCACCAAGATTGACAAAACAGCGGCCCCACCTAACAGCAAAGCAGCCTTGATAATTTGCACCCACGTTGTTGCCAGCATGCCGCCAAACATCACATAACAAATCATTGCCATACCAACAATAATTTCTGCTGTTTCGTAAGAAAGACCAAACATTAGTTTAATCAGATACCCCCCACCGATCATCTGAGAAATCATATAAAAAAGCGTTACGGACAAGCCGCTGATTGACGCTGCAATACGAATAGGCACCTGCTGCAAACGAAACGCGAGCACATCTGTAAAGGTATAACGCCCTAGATTTCGGAGCGGCTCTGCCAGTAAAAACAAAACCAGTGGCCAACCCATTAAGCCCGCAGTGGTATAAATAAGTCCATCAAATCCATACAAGGCAATCAGTCCAGTGAAACCCAGAAAACTGGAGGCACTGACAAAGTCCCCTGTAATGGCCATGCCATTTTGAAAACCAGTGATGCTTCTACCTGCGGTAAAGAATTCATCCGTTCCCTTTGTACGGCGCGCCGCCCAATAGGTAATCAAAAGAGTTACAAAAATGAGAATAGCAAAACAGCTAATCGATAGCCAATCAGGCTGACCTATATGGGTCACAATGGGTTGATCCACAAGTATAATTCCTATGTCGTATTTAAATTATGAATAAGTTTTGAAATGCTTATTTGCCCAACGGACATAAAAAAGCGTAAGAAGCCAGGCGCCAACAATAACGCTCAACCCCATCACAATACCTAAGCTTAGGCCTGGAACGACCATAAGACCAATAAAAGGCTTATTGTAACAAGAAAGAAGAACGAACCCAGCAAACATAACAACAAGAGCTGTTGCGTACAAACGTGATACAATACGTTTCTTTGCAACACTCTTTTCTAAATCAAAAGCCGTCTTTTGCATCAGACTACCCTAGTTTATTTTCTTTGGCTTTAAAGATTTTAGAGCCAAAATCCTGATGAACACAGATTTTTTACCATGTACGCTAAGAACATTCCCATAATTATTGAAAACGCGCAAGAAACTTTTGATCAAGCTAATAATTCTAGGGGTTTCACCTTAGTTAGCCTCTTAAATTTAAGCTATATCTGTTATGAAAAACCAAAGATATGACCCTAAAATTCAGAATAAAATAATTTTTTCAGCATGATCGTCAGAAACACCGTTGACATAAGCCTCACATCCCGGTAGAAACTCTATAGTTCTTTGCGGAGAGGTGGCCGAGTGGCTGAAGGCGACGGTTTGCTAAATCGTTATACGGGGAAACCTGTATCGAGGGTTCGAATCCCTCTCTCTCCGCCAGATTTCTAAACAAAACAACATCAAGAGTAAAAGCAAAGCGCCTCTTGCATGTTCTTTTTATAAAGACAAACTCTCATCCCTTGCCTATTCTGAGCTCTTTCAATCATTAAATCCTTCGGTCAGAGGCTCAGGCAATGCATGAAAATGAAATCAGTATTGATACGCAACTTATTCGGCAACTCTTGATAGAACAGTTTCCGCAGTACTCTGAGCACCCAATCAAACGTATCAAGTCGGATGGAACTGACAATGCTATTTTTCGACTTGGCTCAGATCTATGCATACGACTTCCCCGGATTAGAGAAGCCGATAAACAAATTATATTAGAGCAGCAATGGCTGCCAAAGCTTGCTCCATCTTTGCCCCTTGCCATCCCTACTTTGATTGGCAAAGGGGTCCCTCACAACAACTACCCCTCACACTGGTCTATTTACCGTTGGCTTGAGGGTCCCGACGCATTCACCGAGCACGATATTGATCTGAACCAAACAGCAATAGATCTCGCGCACTTTATTCTTGCTCTCCAAAAAATCAGTACTGTGGGCGCCCCGCTCTCACGTCGAGGCGTGCCGCTGATTGAACAAAATGCCGCAGCTCAACAAGCGATCGAATCCCTGAAAAATGATCTGGACACCCATACCATAACAAGAATATGGGAGGACTGCCTGCAAGCCCACGCTTGGGACAAACCACCTGTCTGGACGCACGGAGACCTATTGCCTGCCAATCTTCTAATTCAGCAAAGAAGGCTCAGTGCAGTTATCGATTTTGGCTTAATGGGCATTGGCGACCCAGCGTGTGATCTCATCCCTGCATGGAGTCTTCTCACCAGTGAATCTCGTGCTCTTTTCCGGGAAACACTTGGCGTTGATGATGCAACATGGATGCGCGGCCGTGGTTGGGCTTTGTCTATCGCGCTCATTATTATCCCTTACTATAAAAACACGAACCCAGGGCTCGTCGCCGTTGCCAACAGGATAATCAATGAAATCCTGATAAACGATAATAAGTAATACGAGAAACGCCTACTAATCTTTCAGGAGCCTTTCTAGCGCTTCACGCGGGAATTGCGTTAACTTACTTTGCTTTTGAAGCTTCCCGTAAAAATCATCCATAACCAAGGCAACCGCCGCCTGCTTTTTAATAATTTCTGAAATTGTAAGGGAAACGTCTTCTTTCTTCCCCCTCAGATATGCTTTCAAATGATCCGTCCACTCACCTTCACCAAATAAACTACTGATAATACAATGCAGAAAATTAACAGCAATACAGCACCGCTCATAAATTTGATGCGTTTTTAGAAACTCCGCCTCTGAATCCGATAATTCAAATTCAAAAGATGACGCGAGCCCAAAGT
>CAYGJW010000161.1:0-3486 GCA_964350415.1 uncultured Alphaproteobacteria bacterium | reverse complement strand
ACCATACTGTCTATAATATTTTTCAGAACTATTCACATCGATTCATAAGCAGAACAAGCACTTTACGGCTGTACAAAAAACAGTGAAATAAACTTTCAACAGCCAGCCTTTCAATGTATAATTTAGGGATATAATTATACAGCCTAACTTTTATCACCGACTAAAAGCGGCTATCAGAGGAAAAAGACCATGCCCATTAAAGTAATCTTAGCACCCATACAGGGGGATGACAGTGATCGCTCTATCCTAGATCAAGCTTTCCGTCTTGCTGAAAATCATGCGGCACACATTCAGGCCTTGCACGTGGTTATGGATGGCCGTGATGCTGTGCCTTTTGTTGGCCAAGGCCTTTCCGCCCATGTAGTTGAACAAATCATTCGGTCCGTTGAAGACGAAGCCAAAGAAGCCAGGGCCAATGCACAAGAAACTTTCAAGCAGTGGACAAAAGACAAGGGCGTTCAGGTTGTGAAGCCCGACGCGACCCCACTCACAGATAAAACACTTGGACAATCTGTTTCAATTTCTTGGCATGAAATAAGCGGGCAAGCACAAAGCATTATTCCCATGGTTGGGCGACTTTCTGATATGATTTTGCTGCCGCAGCCGACCCATGACAGCGAAAAAGATGATCATTTGATGGCAGAAACTGCACTGCTAGAAGCAGGTGGGCCCATTATGTTTGTACCCAGCACCAAAAAAGATACCTTTGCTAAAAATATCGCCTTGTTCTGGAATGGCAGCATTGAGTCCTCGCGGGCTTTGGATGCGATTCGGCCTTTCATTCCTCACGCAGAACACGTCTATCTGATTACCGCGCCGGAGGTTGATAATTTAGGTGAGGATGCGGATACAGTCATCAACTATCTGGCTTGGCATAAAATCAAAGCAAGTGTTGTTAAAGTTAAATGCGACCGTGACGAAGTCGGCGATACTTTGATAAAAAAAGCGGAAGAACTTAATGTCGATATGATTGCCATGGGGGCTTACAGTCATAGCCGTCTGCGGCAGATGATTTTGGGAAGTGTGACGCGTACAGTTTTGTATAATACAAAAATTCCAACGCTTTTCGTTCACTAGGGTATCTCGACATTTCCAAGCAAATAGACTATATAAGGTGCAGCTCCAGCCAAATTACTGGGGCTGCATTTGTTTTCAGACATATAAGGGAAGCTTATTTAAGTGAGTAAAAAACTTTACCAAACCCTAGAGCTACAAGCCGGCGCTTCGAGTGACGAGGTTAAGCGCGCTTACCGTAAGCTTGCCAAGAAATATCACCCGGATGTGAACAAGGGCGATGCCAGCGTTGAAAAAAAATTCAAAGAAATCAGTGCAGCGTACGCCATCCTTTCAAACACTGAGAAAAAAGCCAAATATGATCGCGGCGAGATCGATGACACAGGCGCCGATACTTTCCACGGATTTCGGCCTGGTTCTGGGGGATTTGGGTCCTCTGATAGTGGGCAATCCGGTTGGGGTGGTGGCGGTTTTGACCCAAGCGATTTGTTCTCAGACCTTTTCAATAGTGGCGGCAGACGTCAGCAACAATCAAAGGCTCGCAGTAGTTGGTCACAGTTTCGCGACAAGCAAACCGGGGGCAAGGGCAGTGATGTTCTCTACACCCTTAGCGTCAGTTTTGTTGAAGCAGCTCTGGGCGGGAAAAGCCGTTTGAAATTAAACAGTGGCAAAGAAATTGAGGTAACCATTCCTGCTGCATGTGAGGACGGTCAAAAGCTTAAACTTAAGGGGCAAGGACAACCCAATATTCTGGGGCAGAATCCCGGTGATGGCATTGTTGAGATTCGTGTGGGGGTGCACAAAATTTTTGTGCGTAAGGGACTCAACATCGAAAGTTCTGTGCTCATCACGTTGCCGGAAGCTGTTTTGGGCGGCAAAATTAAGGTCGAAACTATTCACGGTAAATTGCAGGTAAAAATTCCTGCGGGATCGAATACGGACGACAAATTAAAGCTGACGGGTAAGGGTATAAAGCTGACTCCTGACAAAACAGGCAACCACATTGTCTCACTGAAAGTTGTACTACCAAAAGAGATTGATTCTGACTTGCAAAAATTTGTTGAAAAATGGTCTCAAAAGCACCCATATAGCACTTAAAAATACCCATAACTTAAACTATAACGCCCGTTTTTCCGCGACAGATCCTGGGGTAAAACCGTTCACTACAAGATTAGCATCATCTTCTGCATGGCGCAAAAAAGTATAAGACTTTTTCTTATACTGAACCCGAAGCTTCCCTCTTTTTAAGTTTCTTGAAAGACCTTTATTATTTCTCACTGCATCGGAATAAACAGCCTCTCCAGTGGCATCTAAAAGCTCGAAAACCCCAGGTTCTGTGGGACTAATGCGCCAGCACTGTATCGCTGTAAAATCAACATTATTTTCTTCTACCATTCTTGTTTTTCGCATGTAGAGGGTGGTCGATCCCTTCATAAAACCGTTCGCAACAAGATCCGCAGTATCATCTGTATGGCGCTTAACTCTATAAACTTTTTTCTTGTGACTTAAATGCAAACACCCCCTAGGCAAGCTTCTTGCATTGTTCATACAATCCCTTGTTTTCTCAGAATAAATAGGGTTATCATTTGCATCTAAAAGCTCTAAAAAGCCTGGTTTCGTCAGGTGAATCCTCCAGCTTTTCACCAGATTGAGATTAACATCACAAAACTTATCTTTCTTAGATTTCTGCAAATATTTAGCGACTGCTTTTCGGTCAAATCCATTTGTTACTAAATCCTTTGTATCTGCAGGATGACGCTTGAAAGGATATTTTTTTTCTCCACACTTCAGTATCAAATTTTTTCTGTTAAATTTCCTTGCCCCCTTACGTGTTCGTACGGGTTCTTCATATACAACTTTCCCTTCTGAATCAACCAGCTGTAACACACCAACCTGATCTGGGTGCACCCTCCAAAATGCTGCATTTTCAAGAACTTCTTCAGAAAGTTCATATTTTTCAACAGCATAATAAACCTTAATTTCATTCAAGGAAACTTGAGCAAATCCATTTAAAACAAGATCGGCTTTATCTTCCGAATCACGCCGAAATCTGTAAGCTTTGTTATGAAAAACAAGCCTCATAAAACCATTGAATAGACTCCTTAAACCGCTTGAACTTCTCACCGCTCTCGAGTGCAAAACATTTCTATTTTCATCTAGAAGTTGGAAAATCCCTTCATGCCCTGGATGGATCCTCCAGCACACCGTTTTCTCCAGTATACCAAGAGATAATTCATTAAAAACAACATCTTCATAACGCATTTTTTTAGTATTATCAGGACCTACCTGCGGCCCGTCTCGTTTACGCTTATTACCTGTGTTTCTAAAAATTTTAATGTTTAATAAAAAATTTTCATCAAAACCATGATCTTTTAAAACAGCCTTATCTTCCGGGGCGCGCGGGATATAATGCTGCTTTCCTGAGTGCAACCTTAAGTAACCATCCGTTAATTTTCTCGGCTTGTTGTTAAC
>CAYGJW010000160.1:0-3546 GCA_964350415.1 uncultured Alphaproteobacteria bacterium | reverse complement strand
AGCTTGAAGAACGCCTTGATCATATCTCAAGCGGGGAGATCAAATACAAAGATGTCCTGCGTGACTTTTGGACAAAATTCGAAGCTGCGATTGAGGAAACAAAAGATCTTAAGGTCTCTGATGTCTTGGATAAGCTTAATGAAGAGCTTAAAGCCCATCTGTTCCCGCAAACAGATCCAGACAAAGACCCGCGCCAGTGCCCGCAATGTAGCGAAGGCCAATTGCATCTTAAGCTCAGTCGGTTTGGTGCTTTTATTGGTTGTAACGCCTATCCAGAATGTAAGTACACAAAACAGCTGACCTCAACTGGGGATGCAGACGCTGAAGGCGGCGATCAATCGACCTTGAATGAACCTCGTATTTTGGGGAATGACCCTGAAACAGGATTTGAGATCTCAATTCGTAAAGGGCCTTATGGGTTCTACATTCAGCTTGGTGAGGCTGTAGGCAAGACAACGCCCAAGCGTGCCCCCCTCCTGAAGTCTATGACCGCAGAAACAGCGACGCTGGAAGAAGCGCAAGCCGTGCTTTCATTGCCGCGTGCACTGGGAACACACCCGGAAACAGGACAAGAAATCCAAGCGGGTGTTGGTCGTTATGGGCCATACGTTAAAATTGGCAGCACATTTAAATCCATTAAAACGGGTGCAGATGTTCTAACGATTACACTGGACGAAGCACTCAAAATCATTGCAGAATCAGGGCCGCAAAATAAAGAAATCGGTATTCATCCTGAGGACGGAAAACCTGTCCTACTTGCAAGTGGTCGTTACGGTCCTTACATTAAACATGATAAAACGAACGCCCCAATACCGAAAGGCGTAGAACCGGACACCATTACCCTTGAAAAAGCTGTTGAGCTGATTGCTGAACGCAAGGCGAAGGCACCGAAGAAACCAAAGAAAAAATCTTAATGACGGATGACCGTAAAAAAAATAAAGAACAAATAAAGCCCCTTACGCCAAGGGGTTTACTCCATAATTTGACTCAATTTGGCGCACCTATTCATACCCAAGACCTTGCTGACCGCATTGGTGTTAATCGGGGTACTTACAAAAAATATCGTAAGCTGCTTGTTGCCCTAGAGGCCAAAAATAAAATTACGATTGTTAAAAAGATTGTCACCCTGCAAGCACCTGCTGTTGACGAAACACTGGCTATTTTTGATATTATTGAGAAAAAAGGCAAATTTTTTGCCCGCCGCAAAGGCGAGCTAGGAATCAGCTACCCAATTGCTTCCCTGGGTCCTCGCTGCAAACGCATCAATCCGGGCTCTCAATACCTTGGGCAAATCATTGACTGGTCAGAACGCGGTGAAGCCAAAGAAGGTGCCCACCTGATTCACGTTGTCAAAGCAGCTGAATCCAATGAGCCTGCGATTGGTATTCTTGATGACCAAGGCGTTATTTCCCCAACAAAGAAGACGGATCGTTCTGTTTATACAGCCGACAAAAAAGCCCCAAAAGGCGAACGTCACCTAGTTATTTTCACACCGTTGAAATACAGAACAGCCGAAGTTATTGAAACTTTGAGTAAGGTTGGCGAGAATTTCGCGCTGAGCTCCATTGCTTTGAAAAACCACGATATCCCAACGGAATTTTCGGCTCAAACCAAACAAGAAATCACCACACTTGATGATATGCCTGCCCCAACCATGGAAGGGCGTGAGGATCTAACTAAACAAGCATTTGTCACCATTGATGGTGCCGATGCGCGTGATTTTGATGATGCCATTCATGCACAGCCGCACCCTGATAAAAAAGGCCACTGGATTCTGTCCGTTGCCATCGCGGATGTTGCTGCCTACGTTAAGCCAGGTTCTGCCCTTGATACAGAAGCGCAAGAGCGCAGTAACTCGGTTTATTTTCCGGACCAAGTTGTTCCGATGTTACCGGAAATTCTTTCGAATAATCTTTGTTCATTAAGACCGGAAGAAAACCGCCCTGTGCTTGTTGCAAAGCTATGGATTGATGAACACGGCGAGATGTATAAAAACAAATTCAGCCGCGCGATGATTTATTCCCATGCCCGCCTCACCTATAACCAGGTGCAAGGCATGTTGGATGGTAAAGAAATATCCCCTCTGAAATCAGATATCGACAATCTATTCAGTGCTTACAAGCTGTTATCCCAGGCACGCAGTAAACGCGGCGCTTTAGATCTTGATTTACCTGAACGCAAAATTCATGTGGATAAGGACTATTCCGTTTCATCCATTGAAATCACGGAACGTTTTGACAGTCACCGCCTGATCGAAGAGTTCATGATTACCGCCAATGTTGCAGCGGCTCAAACACTCGAAAAGTTTGATCTACAATTTCCTTACCGCGTCCATGACGAACCAAAGCCAGAGCGTGTTGATATTCTGAAGCATCTCCTTTCTAAGCTTGGGATGGCATTGCCGCATACAAAAACACTGACGCCGCACTATTTTGCCAGGATCATCAAAAACATTGAAGGCACCGAGCATAAAGAACGCATCAGTCAAATGACCCTGCGCACCCAAGCCCGGGCCATTTACAGCCCTGAGAACATTGGCCACTTTGGCTTATCGCTGGAAAAATACTGTCACTTTACATCTCCCATCAGACGCTATGCCGATCTTCTGGTTCATCGCGCCTTGATTACGGTACTAAAACTTGGCGATGGCGGATTTGATAAGAAGAAACCCGTTGATATTACAGGAATTTCTGAGCATATCTCGGTGACTGAACGGCGTGCGATGACGGCCGAGCGCGAAACAATTGACCGCTACACAGCGCTTTTCATGCAGCCATTTATTGGCGAAAAAATAGAATGCCGCATTAATGGGCTGAGTAACGCCGGGCTGTTTGTGACCGTTGATAACAGCGGTGCGGATGGCTTTATCCCAACGCGACTCATGCCCAATGATGTTTATTTTTATAATGAACGCGATATGACGCTGACTGCAAAACGGGCGCGAATCGTTTATAATATCAGCGATCCTTTAACGGCAAAGCTAATCGAAGCCAATCCTTATTCAGGCAATGTGGTTCTGACTTTGGCTTCTAGTGACTCGCTTGAAAAATCCTCCCCATACCGGAAGAAGAAAAAGCCACAAGGCCGCCGCCGCAAGCCCGGCAATACAAAAGGACCTGAGAGCAAAAGGCCTGGTAGCCCTAAAAGGTCTGACAGCTCTAAAGGGAACACTCCCAGGTCAGCTAAAGGATCTCGTACATCTAAAGGACCTGGTGTGGCCAAGGGAAACGCTCCTGCCCGCACAGCAAAACCTAAAGCACCAAGAAAGCCTGTACCTAAGAAATAATGGTTAGAGGTATCGCCAATCTTGTTTGACGATACCTCCTTTTCCTGTTTTCAGCATTCTAAGAATTGAATCTTAAGCGCCTAAGAAATAGAATGATGCTGGCTTTGTTTCTCTGAACAAAAAGCGGAGGATACAAAGCTGTACAACACCAGACAAATCACAGAGATTCCTGCAACATACAGTGCGATATCCATAACATTACCCTCGTAGGTAATCCCTGCGATTGTTATGGAACCTGCAATGGTCAAACTTCTAATCAG
>CAYGJW010000159.1:3322-3558 GCA_964350415.1 uncultured Alphaproteobacteria bacterium | reverse complement strand
CCAACACCCGCAAGTTGAAGGTATCGACCGCTTTGGTTACGAGCATCCTGGGTACAAGGTCATGACAAAGGACGAGTGCCATGCACTGCAAGAGCGTGCGAATAATGGTGAGCGTGCAGCGCAAGAAGAATTCATTATTCGGGAGTACTGGAACCTACTTGCACCAGCTTACTCATTAAATATTCAGCACTGGGATATTTTTGAGGATTATCAGAATATTGATATTTGTGCCGCAT
>CAYGJW010000159.1:0-3312 GCA_964350415.1 uncultured Alphaproteobacteria bacterium | reverse complement strand
ACCTTAACGAGCACTTTCCAAACTTTTTCTCTGATATACAAGAAAAAGCGCAAACAGAAAATACGCTCGCCAAAGCCACTCTGGCCATCGCATATTATAATGGCATCAATCCTGAAAATCGCCAAAACATTAGACAAGCACGCATTTGGTTTACGCTAGCTTCAGAAGCAAATCATGCCGTTTCTCAGTATTATCTGGGCGGCATGTACAGCCTGTTCAATCAAATGAAAGACCCCGAACAAGCGATCAAATGGTTGCGCAAAAGTGCCGAGCAAAATCATCCTGGTGCGCAAAGTAGCATTGGGCCGATGCTGATGAACCAGCAAGACCCTGAAAGTAAGGAAGAAGCAATCCAGTGGCTGGAGAAGTCTGTAGCACAACGGTACGCTCAAGCCCGGTACAACCTTGGAATTTTTTGCTTAAATGGGCAAGGCGCTGAGCGTTATAACTTTGGAATAGCTCTCTTAATACAAGCAAGCCACCAAGGGCTCGGTATTGCCACCAGGGAGCTGGACATAAGAAGCCCCACAATTATAGCGGGACCAGGCAATATCATTTATGTTTCTTAAGAAACCTTATACAAAAAAAGGGGCAGCGCTATCTTTAGCCTGCCTCTTTTTTTACGTATTTAACTGAGTTTATGTATCTAGTTGGCGCGCTTCTTCGACCAACATAACTGGGATCCCGTCCCGTATTGGATAGGCCAAACCAGCCTTATCACTAATCAGCTCGTGCTTTTCAGCATCATACTTCAGATTTTCTTTTGTCACAGGACATACTAAAATTTCAAGTAATTTAGGATCAACACCCATTTCAAAGCTCCATCAGCTGAGTTTTCAGAATTTTTCTGCCTAGCAACCCTACAATATCCTTGCTAGAATTGCAATCCCACCCCCCTTATCTTAGAAAACAATCTTTTGTGCACGTGCCACAACCCAATCCACATTTAAAAGTAATTGACACAGAGCCCCTTAAGAACTATTGTTACGGTCTGATTTTCAATCCTCAGTGGCTTGTACGATTTCAGTACGGTCCTGTGTTATTTTGGCACCTGAGGTATTTATGCAAATGGAGACTTTCAGTGAAACGTACTTTTCAACCGAGCAATCTTGTGCGCAAACGCCGTCACGGCTTCCGTTCACGTATGGCAACTGTAGGCGGACGTAATGTTATTGCACGTCGTCGTGCAAAAGGCCGTAAGCGTCTTTCTGCATAACAGCCTCGTGTTACTTGAGCGCCTGACAAAGAAGCGTGATTACAAAAGCGTTGCAAAAAGCAATCGCAAGTTTGTGACCCCTAGCCTTGTTTTTCAGGCGCTTTCGTGTGAGCAAAGCCCCAAATCGTTGGAAACGCATGTGCGCCTAGGCTATACGGCAAGTCGCCGAGTTGGTGGTGCTGTCCAGCGCAATCGTGCGAAACGTCGTCTTAAGGCGGCCACACGCCAGGTGTTTTTACAGCAAGCAATTCCGCCGGGGCATTGGGACTGTGTTTTTATTGCCAGACATACGATTCTTTATCGCAATTACGACGACCTGATCAAAGACATTGAGCGCGCCCTAAAACGCACGATTTTATCGCCAAAAACGACACCTTCAGGACCGCAATAATGCGCAGGTTCTTCAGCTTCCTGCTCAGCTTGCCCGTGTACCTTTACCGCTATTGCATCTCGCCTTTTCTACCGCCCAGATGCCGCTATACGCCCAGCTGTTCGGCCTATGCCTTGGAGGCTTTAAAAAGCCACGGACCGATTAAGGGTAGTATTTTAACGATAAAAAGGCTATTAAAGTGCCATCCATGGGGAAAGAGTGGGCATGACCCCGTTCCTGAAAGAAACACAGTTTCAGGAAATAAAGCCGACTAAATGTATTTACAAAATGGAAGTTTGTAGGATTAAGCATGTCAGACAATAAAAACATCATCATTGCAGTTCTTTTATCAATCGGTATTTTGGGCGGCTATCACTATCTTTTTGAAGTGCCGCGCCTTGAAAGACTCAAAGCGATTCACGAGCATGAACAAGCCCTTAAAGCTAGCACTCTTCCAGCCCAAAACACAGCGACAGTAGGCGACCAACCGATTGGCGCATCCAGCGTGCAACAAGGCGACCTTCCAACGGCCGCGCTGGGCACACCAAATGATGGTACAACGCCATCCACTTTCCTTGAACGTCAAACAGCTCTTGAACAAGCGCCGCGCGTGCTTATCAAGTCGGATCGTGTTGCAGGTTCTATTTCCTTACAGGGTGGGCGCATTGATGACGTGACCCTTCGCCAATTCAAAGAAGAAATGACAGAGGACAGCCCTGCCGTTCAATTGCTTTCTCCTCTTGGCACACAGCGTCCATACTACGCGGATTTTGGCTGGGTTGCACCCGGTGCAAATATTAAGCTTCCAACGCCGCAAACCTATTGGGTTGCTGATGACCAAGTGCTTGAAGGCAATGATACAGTTACTTTGAAATGGGATAATGGCGAAGGCTTGCTGTTTAAGCAAACCTATCACCTGGATAAAGATTTCATGTTCAAGGTCACCCAAGAAGTCGTTAACAACAGCGATAATACGGTTCGCTTGCATCCTTACGGCCTCATTTCACGGACTGAAAAGCCTGATGTTTCTGACTTTTTCATTCTACATGAGGGAATGCTGGGCGTCTTTAATGATACGCTCGAAGAAGTCGACTATGACGACCTGCAAAAAGAGCGTACTCGGTCGTACGACTCTGAAGGTGGCTGGCTTGGTATTACAGATAAGTACTGGCTTACAGCCCTGGTTCCGCCGCAAACGGAAAAAGTTAAATCCAGCTTCAGTTATGGCACTCGTGGTGCGCAAGACAAATTCCAAGCCGATTACCTTGGCCCGGTGCTTAGTGTTAGCCCAGGACAAACGGTTGAATCCAAAAGCTATCTGTTTGCAGGTGCTAAGGAAGTGGGCCTGATTGATCGCTATAAAGAAGACCTTGGCATCAAGCGCTTTGACTTGGCGATTGACTTTGGCTGGTTCTACTTTTTGACAAAACCGCTTTTCCACCTGATTGAGTTTATCAATGGATACATCAATAACTTTGGTCTGGCGATTATCATTCTGACCGTTTTAATTCGTCTGTTTATGTTCCCGCTTGCCAGCAAGTCTTTCACGGCAATGTCGAAAATGCGTAAGCTGAACCCTCAAATTCAGAAACTGCGTGAGCGCCTTAAAGACGACAAAGTTAAAATGCAGCAAGAACTGATGGCGCTATATAAGAAAGAAAAAGTGAATCCGATGGCCGGCTGTTTGCCGATCCTGATTCAGATTCCGATTTTCTTTGCCCTTTAT
>CAYGJW010000158.1:0-3586 GCA_964350415.1 uncultured Alphaproteobacteria bacterium | reverse complement strand
AATACTCCATTTCAAATTCTACGTCTTGAAATTTAAAGACCCAATTAAAAATAACCGATACAAAGTCTGGGCTTAGGTTATCACGGTCTAAACATGCATCAAAAAACCTCATAAGAAGTGCCGCTGTACTATAATCAGGTTCCTTATCCAGTAACTTCGCATAAGGCAGGAATAACTCTGGGATGCGATCAATCTGAGCATGAAGACTTTGAATATAAGCCTCCAAGATTGATAAAGCATACCTGGGCTTAAGCTTTGCTGCTTTGATTAAAATGTCATTAACGAAGTCAAGATCCACCGTTTTACGTGAGAGATAGGCCATGTAAATATATGCCCGAACCTCATCACCTAAACGCCCCTTCAAAACCTCTTTAATTTCTTTAATGGACACCCCTTCATTGGAAGCAAAAGCAGCATAATACTCCGGGTCTTTTTTGAAAATTCCGCCTTCCTTACTTAAAAGACGTTTCGCTTTATCAGGCGCAACGTTTGGGTGAGCAAGGTAGTATTGACGTATACAGGAAGCAATCGATTCACTTAAATAATCATCGCCTTCACCATAATAATCATCATCAGCAGCATCATCATAATCACCATCAACCTTAATCTTCGTTAATTTATTTGCACGACTTACTATTTCTTGCAGCATTTCAGGCGTTGCCTCTTTTGACTCCATATAAAGTAAAAGTAGACGCCCCATATGCCACTTCATTTCTCGGGACACTCTTTTGCATTTTAAAACCTCAAAAGCCCCTTCCACAAGAAAAGTAAGCACAGGAAGGTCAACTTCATAGACAGGTATGCCAGCATTAGGCCCTCCTTGTTCACCGATATTATCTTCATCAAAAATCATTCTTGGTGTATTAGCCCTTTGACACTGCAAATGATAATGCTGAAAAATTTTCTCCCAAACATGGCGAGTATTTTCTGCAATAATAGGCTTTTTTTTCTTCTTAAATTTTTTCTTTTTTCCTTCAGCAGGCACTTCTGCCTTAGCAGGCAGCATTGATTTCAGGATACGCAATTGTAAATCAGCAGGAAGCAGCATTAAAATAGTTCTATGTTCTGGATTCTGCCACTGAAATGCTTCCGCGCACACCCCCCATTGCTTACAATATCGCCGAGCCATCCATTTTGAGATAAAACGACCATATTCTGACAAAATATTATTAAGATAAAATTCTGTTTGTGCATTCAAATTAACGGTAATCGCACCTATTTTTTCTTGGTTAACTCCCGGGGTTTCAAGCTTTAGATTAGCCAGAATTGCTTCAAAAAACGCAATCACTGTACATGGATCTTGTGGGTTCATGTCTATGTGTCCAAGACCGATATCAAAAGAAAAAGAACTTGCGCACAAGTCTGAGAAGCTTCCTTTAATTTTCCATTCTATGCCCATATGCTGCAGAATAACCTGTCTTAAAGCATGATAGGCATCTTCTCTCGAGCTCTTTTCTTTATTCTCAATTATAGCGCCCATAGGGTCGCCCCCAAAGCCAAGCATATCAACAAGATCAACACCTTCAAAGTCATCAACCCCATCTTCATCTTGCTGCACTTCTTCCATTCCAGCTTGAACCGCTTTCTTTTTAATGGCATTGTGATTAAAGCCAATAATTGGATGCTTCAAAAAAGCTCTATTCAAAAGCTTACAAACAGCTACGTACCACTCTTTACTGAAACCATAATACTCATAGTGCGTTAACATTCTGACAATGAATGCTAGCCTCAACAATGTATTCGGGGTAATCTGTTCTTGCCGGTATTCTTCTTCAGCAGCGTCAAATGTATTCCATAAATATTGCGCCCATTCCCCTGTCCCATAAGTTAGACTTCTAAAGCCCTTACAGGTCATACGCAAATTTGGCAGCGCATCAAAATCATTCATCCATGCACATGAAAGAATCAATAACCAGACCTCAGCAGGTGTGTCGCCGGGTAATATAAAATCACCTGAAACAGGCATATCACGTGCTAATATAAAACCATCAGCAGCAGGCATATGAGCGTGCGTTGTTGGCGGCTTTGAAAAATCATAGGGCACTTGTGAAAAATCATAGGGCGCTGGCTTATGTATCGGCAAAACAACAAGTTCCGATGATTTCTTTGGCTCATCTTCGTCATCATCAATATCTGAATCACCCGCATACAATGGATTGACGAACACCAAGCACAAAAGGAATAAACTGATTTTAAAAAGATTAAGCACAAACTACCTCACTTTATAACAACGATGAATACGCATTTAATCCTAATCAGCAATCCTATAGATCGCAAGTATGTCTTTATATAATCGATATTCCCTTAGATAGACTAAACCGCATCACAATCTTTCTCCCCTAAAGCAGACTAAAATAAAAAAATTATTTTTTTAGTCAATACGCTTGACATTGATGTAAGAACCTGTCAATATTAGTTACATAGACAAGTAAACAGACATTAAATAAGAGGTTAATATGAAGAATTTAAATAAGTCAGCAAAGAAAATCGCATTTGCATCACTTGCCGTTATGGCACTTAACGTCGCACCAATGAAAGCTGAAGCATATTGGAGCTGTTCAGATATGTGGAGCAGCGTTAAGAGCACAGCATCCAGCACAGCATCATGGGTGGCAGGCACTGCATCATGGTTATCTCATAAAGCATACGATGCAAGAGATACCCTAGGAAGCTACAGACTTTTGGAAGAACAAGTGAATTATCTTGATGATAAGTATGGTCGTTTTCTTTTGAATCTGACAGAAATTAACTATGCGGGCATGACAAAAACCGCTTTTGCATCTTTTGCACCAGGCGCTCTCAATGAAATTGCTGGATACTTTAGTACAAAGTATCTGGACATGAAGCTTTTGGAAAAGACCATGGAAAAAGCAAATTTTGACATGTTAAATATCCGACTTCAGCAGTTTGCAAACAGCAAAAAACTGGTTAAAATGCTTGCTGAAGAAAAACAAGTTCATACAGAAGATGCAATGGCATTGCTTGAAACTCAAGGACTCATCGCGGCTGAGATTTTATCTGTCCTCGCAAAAGATGCACTTGTTAAAATGGCACAAGCTGAAGAAATTCTTGAGCAAACTAAAGCAACATTTACACAAACGAAAGACTATGCTTTCGGTAAAGGCACAACAAACAAAAAAGCTAAAAAACCTTCTTCTAAAAAAAGTTTTGACGCGGCAATGGCTGCTTAATCAAGCAAACATTTTAAGGTTTATTTTTGAAAAACGGGGGGCTTCATGCCCCTCTTTTTTTATGTCGCAAATTCTTGAAGTCATCAGTCCTGATAACTAACATAGAAATAGCTTGCATAATAGATCAAACACTTCAAGCCATGCAGCACATAGCCCCTCAAGCTCCATGAAAAACCAAAGTATCGATTTTTATTAGACCAGCACTAATTAGAAAAAGAACCACATTATGCAATAAAATTACCTAAATACCCATAAGGAAGAAATGAAACACAATATAATTATTGACACATATCATTAATAAAGATATATAAATTTACATTAATTCTATATAAGTAAGGATATACGATGAATTACTTTATAAAATGCGCATTTATTATCAGTTTACTTATGCTTTC
>CAYGJW010000157.1:0-3605 GCA_964350415.1 uncultured Alphaproteobacteria bacterium | reverse complement strand
CATTATGTTCCTACCCTCAAGGATTTATTGTTTTTCTCTTTATACCATATAATTTTATTTAAAAGTAATCTTTTGCAGAGTATTTATAGGTATCTTGTTTTAGAAAGATGAGCAAACAGCGCCTCATTATAGATCCTCTTTGATCATTCTACTAAATATGGTAACGTGCGTTTCCCTAGGATTTTATTCGTTTTAAATGAGATTACTGCAGGTAAGGTGCGTGCTATGATTACAATTCGTTTTCCCGATGGTTCAGAACGTCAATTTGAAGCTGGTATCACGGCTTTTGATATCGCCAAAGGTATCTCAAATTCGTTAGCAAAACGAACACTTGTGGCCAAAGTTAATGGCCAGCTGATGGACCTAACGCGGCCGATTACCGAAGATGCAGAATTAATCTTTCTGACCAAAGACGATGCTGAGAACGAAGATGTTCTGGAGCTGCTGCGCCATGATGCTGCCCACGTGCTTGCAGAGGCGGTGAAAGAGCTGTTTCCTGAGACACAGGTAACCATTGGACCGGCGATTGAAAATGGATTCTATTACGATTTTTATCGGGAAGAATCGTTTACCCCAGAAGATCTGATCACCATTGAAAAGCGTATGCGTGAAATCGTCCAGCGTGACGAGGCCATTACGCGTGAAGTTTGGGATCGCGATGAGGCTGTTGCCCACTATAAAAAGCTGGGTGAAGACTTTAAGGCGGAAATCATTGGTGACCTTCCTGCAGGCGAAGAAGTTACCTTCTACCGCCAAGGTGAGTTTCTAGACCTTTGTCGCGGACCGCATTTACCGTCAACAGGTAAACTGGGCACGTCTTTCAAGCTGATGAAGCTTGCCGGTGCTTACTGGCGTGGTGATTCGTCCCGGGAAATGCTGCAGCGTGTTTACGGAACAGCGTGGGCGAATCAAAAGCAGCTGGATGCTTATGTCCACCGCTTGGAAGAGGCGGAAAAACGCGATCATCGTAAGCTGGGAAAAGAGCTTGATCTGTTTCACTTCCAGGAAGAGGCCAAAGGAACGCCGTTCTGGCACCCAAAAGGCTGGACGGTTTATCGTCTGTTACAAGAGCTTATCCGCGATAAAATTGAAGCCGATGGCTATGAAGAAATTAATACGCCTGAGCTTATGGATAAGTCCATGTGGGAAAAATCAGGTCACTGGGAGAAATTCCGCGAGAATATGTTTCTGTCTGAGGAGGCTGAAGGCCGGACACTTTGTTTGAAGCCAATGAGTTGCCCAGGAGCAATTCAGGTCTTTAACCAAGGTATGAAAAGTTACCGGGACCTGCCGATTCGCTTGTCTGAGTTTGGTCATGTGCACCGGAATGAAGCTTCAGGTGCTTTGCACGGATTATTACGTGTGCGGGCGATGACGCAGGATGACGGCCATGTATTCTGTACAGAAGAGCAAATCCTGGACGAGACAAAACGTTTTTGTAACTTGCTTAAAGACGTGTACAAGGTCTTGGGCTTCGAAGAAATTAATGTAAAGCTCGCCGATCGCCCTGAAACCCGTGCTGGGGATGATGCCACTTGGGATAAGGCTGAGGAAGGCCTGAAAGCGGCCATTGATGCTGTTGGTATTCCTTGGACGTTGAATCCTGGGGATGGTGCATTCTATGGCCCGAAGCTTGAGTTCTACCTGAAAGATGCAATCGGACGTGCTTGGCAGTGCGGTACCCTGCAGCTTGATTTCGTATTGCCTGAGCGGCTTGGCGCGCTTTATGTTGGCGAAGACGGCCAAAAGCATCACCCTGTATTATTGCACCGCGCTGTGTTAGGTACGCTAGAACGTTTCATGGGCATTCTTATTGAAAATCATGCAGGTAAGTTCCCTTTATGGCTGAGTCCTGTTCAAGTGGTCGTGACACCGATTACCTCTGACGTTGATGGCTATGCAGAAGATGTTTGTCGTCAGCTGCGTGCAGCAGGTTTGCGGGTTGAAATGGACCTACGGAGCGAAAAGATTAATTTCAAAGTCAGGGACCACAGTCATAAAAAGATCCCAGTCATTGCAGTTGTTGGCAAACGTGAGGCAGAAGAAAAAACTGTTGCACTTCGCTATTTAGGGAGTAAAAACCAGGACTTTATGGCCGTTACAGAAGCGATTGAAAAGCTGCAAGATATGGCTAAAAGAGGCTGATGACGGTTTCCCTTTGTCAAAGGGGATAAGAAGTGATATTGTCCTTGGTACTATTGATATGATGGAGTGTTTTTAAAGCGTGGCAAACGATTCTTTTCGTGATGAGCACAAGGTTAATCGCCAAATACGTGCAGTCAAAATTAGTGTAATTGATCCCGAAGGTGTACAGCGCGGTGAAATGACCGTGGATGAAGGCATTCAGCTTGCTCGGGAGTATAGTCTTGATCTTGTTGAGGTTGCAGGAAATGCAAACCCACCTGTCTGTAAAATTATGGACTATGGTAAGCACAAGTTTGAGGCGCAAAAAAAGAAAAGTGCTGCGAAGAAAAAACAAAAAGTTATCAGTATCAAAGAGGTTAAAGTCCGCCCTGGTATTGAAGAAAATGACTACCAAGTTAAGCTTCGTAATGCGCGCCGTTTTATCGCTGATGGTGATAAGGTTAAGGTAACACTTCGTTTCCGCGGTCGTGAAATTGCCCACCATGAACTGGGCTTTAAGGTTTTGACCCGTATCCGCGAAGATCTTGGCGAAGATATCAAAGTTGAGCTGCATCCAAAGCGTGAGGGCCGCCAGCTCATTATGATTCTGACCCCTGCAAAAACGTAAATATTTTTCAGTTTCTTTAAAAACGGCGCAAAGTCAATTGGCCTTGCGCTGTTTTTTTAGCAAAATGAGTATGCTATACAGGCGTTATGAAAATTAAGATTTTGAAAGAACAAGATTATTTAGCTTGGAAGCGACTAAGGCTAGAGGCCTTGCAAGCTGCCCCAGAAGCCTTTTGCGCGTCATTTGAAGATGAATCATCCCTACCCGATGACCATTTTAAGCAGGTTTTGATCGACAATATCGTCTTTGGCGCTTTCATCGATAATCAGCTTGTCGGATGTGTTGGACTGAACCAATCTGATCGTCTGAAGACAAAACATAAGGCTGTGTTATGGGGAATGTATGTGGACCCCATTTATCGAGGTCTGGGTATCGCAAACGCATTATTAGAAACGCTTATGGTTTATGCAGAAGCATACGTTTCTCAGGTGCATCTTACATGCACGGCAAACAATGTTGAAGCATACGCATTTTATAAGGAATTTGGTTTTAAAGCTTACGGTATGGAACCGAATGCAGTGCGTGTCGCAGGCCGATATTTTGATCAATATTTAATGCTGATTATGATATAAGATTGCACAATCTTATATCAGGATTTGAAATTAAAGAAACGTGCTCTGGCATCCAGGCAATCACTGTTATACTTCTCACCTAAGACGTTTTAAACCACTCCCCACTCAAATATCTAAAGTCCTGTTGTATAAGACGATATCAAGCGATTTGACGATATCTGAGGAGCTTACAGCGTACTTTTTAAAAAAAGGCCCCTCCATTTCTGGAGAGGCCTTTGGTTTAAGTGTGAGTAAAATGACGTACTCTTCATATGCTAGAAATACTCTTACCTCACAATCGC
>CAYGJW010000156.1:0-3606 GCA_964350415.1 uncultured Alphaproteobacteria bacterium | reverse complement strand
GATAGCAGACCTCAAAAAACTGCTCAAAGAATCTTATTAGGTGTCAGCCCCAATAGTTTTTATTCGGTATGGTTTTATCTTTTTTTAAATAGAGGAAAGCGCCCTTTTGTGGATGCCAATCTCCAGACGTTAGGAATATTTATGAAATTAAGTTCTCTTTTAAAGCCGTTTGCATTCAGTGCATTTTTACTTTCTTTAGTATCCTCAATTGCCTTTTCTGCAGGAGATGAGGTTGTTGATTCAGCTCCAAAACAGCAAGTGACTTATGTTCCGTCCACAGTCTCTGACGGTGCAAGGGCAAATCTTGAGTTTATTAACTCATTGGGCGTAAAAATGCTTTCCGTCGACGTGGATATGGGTGATCTTGATGCTGTAAAGGCTTTTAATGAGCAGAAAACAGCTGAGATGAAAGCTTGGCTGAATGCAGAAATCATAGAGCAATACAATCCAACCATCGTCAGTGAGGAGCTGAATGGTGTTCCTGTATTGAACATTATCCCTGCAGACTGGGACGAAACCAAAAATGACAGAGTGTTGGTTTTCCTTCATGGTGGTGGGTATGTGATAAATAGTGCTGAAAGCTATATTGCGGGTGTAGCGCCTCTGGCTGACATGCTTAAAGCACGGGTGATTTCAGTTGATTACACAACGGCACCTTTTGCAAAATTTGATGAGATCACAGATCAGGTGATTTCAGTTGTAAGGGCACTTAATGATAGTGGCCATTCTATGCGCAATATTGGCATCTATGGAGATTCTGCAGGTGGAGGGCTTGCCGTAGGGTCTGTGCTTAAAATGCGGGATCTTAATATGGAGCTTCCAGCAGCGGTCGTAGCATGGTCAGGCTGGTTTGATTTGACTAGTGCTGGTGACACCAGGGTTACTCTTGATGCGCATGATCCAATTGTAGATCTAAAAGGTCTTGATAAAATTGCAGCAGCTTATGCCTCCGAACAAACCAAGCATCCTTATGCTTCCCCTGTGTATGCTGATTTCAGTGCAGGGCCATTCCCTCCAGTTTTGCTTCAGGGTGGAACAAAAGAGGTGTTTTTAAGTGACTGGGTGCGACTGCAGCGGGCTATGAAGAGAGCAGGACACGATGTGACGTTAGATCTCTATGAAGGTGAGACTCATGTTTTCCAAGTGTTTAACCTTGCCTCAGACGAAGCACAAGAGGCCTTGAAGGTGACAAGTGATTTTTTCAAGGATCGCTTGGGTGTAGATAGCTCTGAAATGTAAGGGCTAAGGGGGGCGGGACTGCGGAAAGGCGCAAACCTTATATCTCAACCAAGAACAAGACTGTTTGTCTAGTTCTTGGTTTTATTCAAAAACTGATGGATAGATTCAAAGAATATCTTAGGTTGTTCGATGTATGGAAAGTGTCCGCACTTGTCGATTGTTAGCTGCTTTGCATGCGGAATGTGGCGGCAGATTTTATCTGCAACCCACAAAGGAATCGGATCTTGTTTACCGTGAATGACAAGTGTTGCTACTTTTATCTTTGATAGAATATTGTGGTAGTCCCATTTATTTGAGAAGAGCTCTTTTTCCATGTGACTTGCAACAGTTTTACCTGATTGATCTGCAACGGAGTCATAGGTTAAGGTAAGGGCGTTCGCTTTTCTAATGTCATAGCAAAATGCAGATGACAGTATTCGGTAAATTTTCGAGATTTTATCGTTTGCGCTTAGCTTTTGTGTTTCGAGTGAAGAAAGTTGATCTTGCAGCGGTTTAAGTTTTGCTTGGAAGTTTTTTTCAAACGCACTCATTCCTTGGTGGCACATAGGCTGGGGACTCATCAGAATAAGTTTCTCTGTATGCTGCGGGTAGGTAATGGCATAGTGAATGGCCAGGAAAGTTCCCCATGAATGCCCTAGTAGAGTCAATTTATCTTGTTTGAGGTACAGCCGAAGCGCTTCCAGATCTGAGACAAATTGCTTAATGTTTATAAGCGCCTTGTCGGGGTTATAAGGGGTGGACTTTCCAGAGCCCCGTTGATCGTAAGCAATAAGAGTATGATTGGCAGCTAGAGCCTCCATTTGCGGCAGAAAATGATTATGACTCAGGCCTGGTCCACCATGAATAAGCACAATGGGCTTTCCCTGGCCGATTGATTTATAATAGAGCTTTCCCTGTTTTATAGGGATATACCCTTCAGTGCTCTTCTTTATGTGATCTGTGATGGCTGTTGCGTGCTGCGTCATAATGATCCCCAGGGTAAGAAGATGTAGGAAAAATTGAGTTTGTTTTTTCATGGTTTTCTCTTCAATCGTATTTTCCTATTTACCCCAGCTCTTTTGAGTAGCCGTGTAGTTCGCAGTAATCGGTGAAGCGTTTACCTTTTTCGTCCCTGAATCTGTTATCCAGGACAGTCATCTGTTGTATACGGTCGATGCGAAAGCTTCTGAAGTCCTCTCTTTTTTCGCACCATGCCAGAAGAACCCAAGCTGTGCCAAAGAAAACAATGCTAAGGGGTCTTAAAATGCGTTTAGACGGCTGGTCCTTTAAGTCTAGATAATCGATTTGGATAAGCCGTTTTTTTCGAAGCGCGGATCTGAGTTCTGTGAAGCTAGTGCTGATAGGGTCTTCTTGTGATAGGTTTCTTGCCAACAAAAAAGTGTTTTCATACTCGTCCCTTAGCTGCTTGGGGAGTGCGCTGACAAGTCTGTTTATGGCGTGGGTGATGGATTGCTTTAGATGAGTTCCTCCAAAATTCTTAACCATCTGGGCGCCCATAGCCAAAGCGTCAATTTCATCGAGGGTGAACATCAATGGCTTGACGATGTGGTCCTTATCAAGGATATATCCGACCCCAGCTTCCCCAATAATTGGCACCCCAGAGGCTGATAGATCAGCAATGTCACGGTAGACGGTTCGAAGGCTGATAGAGAAGAGTTCTGCAAGGTCTTGCGCTGTAACGACGGTTTTTCTTGCCTTTAGATGTTCGACAATCCTGAAAAGCCTGTCTGCTTTGCGCATTTTTTCACCCTGTTAAAACCCTGCTGACACTATGCTGTCAGTAGGGCCGGTTATAGTCAAGGAGTTCAGCTAATTATATTGATGTTTACACGCCGTTTTTGTTTCTTGTGTGACCGTCAATTTAAGCAGCTGTGGGTAATATGAAAACATCAAACAAAAGGAAATTAAGATGTCACAGATTAAAGAAACTGCCATGAAGGTTATGAAAGCTTGGGATGAAAAAGATGAATCTGCAATGAGAAAGCATGTGCATCCGGATTATATTAGTAAGGATCCGATGGTGACCACGGTTGGAATTGATAATGCAATTAAGAAAATGAATGAATTTCCATTTAAGGGCGGCCTAGAGATTCGCCATACAATTGCAGAAGGAAATATGCTGGTGGTTGAAGGTGACTGGATTGTTAAGGAGCCCTTCCAGGCCGAGCTTCCCATGGTTTCAGTGATGAAATTTGAAGGCGATATGCTGAAAGAAAAAAGCATTTACTTTGATACGGCTAAAATATCTAAGTGATTTGTAGAAAATTTTGTAGAGTAGGGGTGAAGTATTGTACTTCACCCCTTTTTTAATCAATTAGGGGCTGACACCTAACATTTAAGAAGTTAGGATGTCGAGATGTACGTAAA
>CAYGJW010000155.1:0-3673 GCA_964350415.1 uncultured Alphaproteobacteria bacterium | reverse complement strand
AGCGTGTTATCTTTAAGGATGAAATGATGATGCAATGCGCCTGCCACATGAGCAACAAAGAGTGCGATCAACACATAGGGCAGCAAAACATGCGCTTCGTGAAAGAGTTTTGCAATTGGTTGCGGCTCACCCCATGGACCGATGGTAAATAAACCATAAAAATTGACGCCATACTTCCCCAAAAACGACATTAAAAACCCGCTTAAAGGCATCAAAAGCATTAACACATACAGCAACCAGACATTCCACTTAGCGGCCTTGATTTGCCAGCCTGGAACCCGGGAACTTGGTAGCGGCTCTACATTCATCATTCGCCATATGAAACGCAATACCACAAGCCCTAACAGCAGAGTTCCTGTTGATTTGTGCAACATATAAGCCGTTGCTTGTATTGACTTTGGCAGGTCCCCCATCACGAATCCCATGATCACCATTAAGATAAATGCGATGCCAATCAGCCAGTGCAACCAGCGTGCCACAGACCCATACCAGCGATGTGTATTCCAAATCATAATGTATCCCTTTCCTTTGGCAATTACCCCTATTAGATTGCCTGAATCAACCGAATATTAAGACTTTACACCTACAAAAAAGGCACCCTATAGGCGCCCTCTTTTTAAAAAAATCATCAACTTACAACAAACTTACAAAGGATGTTCATCATCATCTCTGTGACTTTGTTCGTAGCGTTCATGGCGCTCTTGCGCTTCAATGCTTAAAGTCGCAATGGGCCGTGCCATTAAGCGCTTGATTCCTATAGGTTCTTCTGTTTCTTCACAATAACCATAAGACCCATCTTCGATGCGCCTTAACGCGGAGTCAATCTTTGAAATAAGCTTACGTTTACGGTCTTTTTCGCGTAATTCAATCGCACATTCAGTCTCAACGCTTGCCCGATCTGCGACGTCTGGCTGCTGCAAACGCTCTTCCTGCAAATGCTGTAAGGTATCTGCAGATTCTTTCAGAATGCTCTCACGCCATTCAAGCAGTTGCTGCCTAAAATATTCCCTCTGTAAGGGATTCATGAACTCTTCATTTTCCGTTGGTACATAATCTGGAGAAATAAGTACAGATGACACAAGCACCCCCCTGTTTTATTATTGCTTAACAGAGTACTTAAAAATAGAAAGTCCATCCACTACTTTGTTCACAAAATGTAAAAATATGCTTAAAAGCCTAACTTTGCGAGCTCAATTTGAACGCGCATTTCTATCCCATCAAGGATATTTTTAAGCTCTGGGTCTAAGCTTTCCGGCTGCATTTCAGCAATTCTTCCGCGTATTTGTCTAAGCTGATTTATTGAAATTGACCCGGTTAATAAATTGAGTCTTATACGCTCCAGCTGATCCAGCAAATCATGACCGCGCTGCATGCCCTTCTTTTTTGATTCAGCATGTTGACCAACCTCATGGACAGCAAGCAAGCTGCCAACACTAAAGACGGGACCTACATTTTTTGGGGCCCCTGTGGGCTGTGCCGCACCATCTTTTACAGACATAAATGACGTTTGACCGGCTTTTTGCTTGTCTGCCTTAGGCTGAACATTTGTACGACCGAGTGAACGTGTCTTATCGATTTCCACTCATATCTCCCATAGATCTTAAGGCGTTAAACGAACTTTTTGCCGATAACTTGGCAAGAGTTTCCTATCTATAACTTTTAGCACCGATCACCCTGAACAATCCAGCCAAAAAGATGAACGGCTCTGGGAATGAAACGACTTGGCACACTTTTCGCATTACTGACCGTGAAGGAGTTTATATGCGTTTTCTAAAAAATACACAGCCCATCTTAGATTTTTATATAAAAAGTATAAAACCCCACGTAGGGATGTCTCTGCAAGGGCTTGGGATTGTGCTTTTGCTCGCGATTGCGCTGAACTTTATCTCAATTCAATTCGCCCATGCTGGCGCTGCATATTTACAAAATACGCCTTATACAATTGATTCCGACCTCCTGCGATCAGACGATCCAATAGGCATTCAGAGTGATGGCATCTACTCCCGCATAAAAGAAATCACCCATTGGCTTGGCGACCGTACAAACAGCCTAACGGGATATGGCCTCATTGTTGGATTGAATGGCACTGGCGACAAAAACAGCTCTTTTACCAATGCAAGTTTTGCCAACCTTCTTGAAATTCATGGGGCTGACAGCAGCAACCGAAACTTTGACAGTAAGAATATCGCTGCCGTTATGGTTACGGCACAACTACCTGCATTTTCCAAGCCTGGTAGCCGCATTGACATCAGCATTTCCTCTATTGGTAATGCAACAAGCTTAGAGGGTGGACAGCTTCTCCCTACTCAACTGCTTGGCCCTGACCGTAATGTTTATGCTGTCGGCGAAGGAAACATTAATACAGGGAGTATTTCAGCAAAAGGAGAAGCTGCCTCTGTCACTAAAGGAATCCCAACAAATGGAGCCATTTCTAATGGGGCTATTGTTGAAAGAATGTCGCAAAATTTTGATTTAAACCGCCAAGAAACACTCAATTTATTGCTGCACAATCCAGATTTAACAACGGCTCGGATGATTGCCGATACAATTAATAAATATACAAAGCAGGCTTCTGCATTTGCCCAAGATTCAAATACCGTTTTGATACGGGTTCCGCCTAATCGCCCGAGCACAGTCAACTTTATGACCGAAATCGAACAGCTTCAGGTTCAAAGCGATAGCAAAGCAACCATCGTCGTCAAAGAATCTGAAGGGATCGTTGTTATTGGTCATAAGGTAAAAATTAAGCCTGTTGCAATCGCACACGGCAACCTCACCATCCGTATTACAGAGCTGCCACAAGTATCACAACCCAATCCTGAAAGCTCCGGTGAAACGACTGTTGTTCCTCGAACGGATATCGATATCGATAAAAGCGAAGAAAAGCAAATTGGTATCGTTAGCTCTGGCGTCGCCCTGCAGGATCTTGTGAATAATCTTAATGCCATGGGCGTATCCCCCAGGGACCTCATTGGCATTCTACAAGCCATCAAAGCTGCAGGTGCTTTACAAGCTGAAATTAAGGTGATCTAAATGACAGAAACAGCATCAATAAATCAACCTAAATTTAATACATACAACAAGATAGAAAGAGAAAATCAACTTTTAGATGATCCAAAAACTTCCAAAGATATCCGTGAAATTCATACGCAATCAAAAGCTTTTGCAACGAACTTTCTAAAGCCAATGATGCAGCAAATGCTTCAGAAAAATACACTTTCTGATGAAGAAGACGGCCTATTTGGAACAAGCGAAAGTCGCGATGATTTCCATACCAGTCTGCAAGCAGAAGGCTTTGCAGCAGCCTCAGCAAGCAAGGGAGATTTCTCTGTTGCCAATATGATCGAGAAAGAACTTCTCCCGTCCCAAAACATTGATCCTAAACTTATGCAAACTCAAACATACCTTGCGATTTTAAGTGGGATGCGTGTCGAAGCCTCCACCCTTAACAAAGCAACAGCACCAGCAGCCTAGGAGTACAAATCATGAATGCAGCAAGATCCACAGCCAACCAAATACTGAATAAAGGCTCTAAGACGCTTCGAAAGGGCAAAATCGATCCACAGCAACAGGAACGAGATCAACTGGCCCAAAACCTCATTGCAAAAATTGCTCAGCTTGTTGCGTGCTTAAATGAGGAAACACATGCCCTTGATCAAGATAACTATTCGGT